>JAPLYQ010000157.1 GCA_026395475.1 Candidatus Roizmanbacteria bacterium
TTAATTATCATAACCCCAAAGAAAATAGCTCTTGAAAAAGAGATTGATGGAATAACTCTTCCATCAAGTGAGGGTGAAATGACAATTCTTCCTCGCCATATCAATTTATTTGCACTTCTTGATGAAGGTATTGTCCATTACTGGACTGGAGAAGACAGTGAATATTTGGCTATTGGTGGAGGATATGTTGAAACAGATGGAGAGTCCGTACGACTTTTGGTGTCAAGAGCTTATGGACAAGATTCAATCGACATGCAAGAAACTGAAAAGGCAATTACTGATGCAAAACTGCGTATGAAAACTGCAAAATCTGAAGACGCACGAAAAGAAGTCGCCTCGATGATGCGTCGATCTGCAATAGACACAAAACTTCTTAAAAAGAAACGAAGACATCCATAAAAACTTTTAATTTTTAATAATAAATTTTTAATTTTTAATCAATTTAAAATTGATTTCAAATTTGAAATTATAAATTTAAAATTTAATTCCAAACAAGTTGTGTCATTGCTCTAGCTAGGCATATTCTTCGAATTGCAGTAACAAACAAGCAGATTATTGACTTCAACTAATCTTAGCTGATTTCAACTGTTTTAGCCTGTATAATAGAACTTTATGGCATTGATTATTGTAGAATCTCCAACCAAAGCACGTACATTTAACCGCATCTTAAAAATTGACGGCAAGGGTGACCAGTATTTTGTTATGGCTACCATGGGTCATATCCGTGATTTGCCAGGAAGTGAGATGGCAATAGACTTTGAAGATCACTTTCGTCCCAAGTATGAATTTATTGAAAAGAGAAGAAAACTTATTGATGAAATGATCGAGAAGGCTAAAGAGCACGATGAGATTATTCTCGCGACCGATTTGGACCGCGAAGGAGAAAGTATTTCTTATCACGTTGCGTTTATTTTAGGCCTCATTAAAGAAAACTGGCCCAATATAGAGTTTGCAGATGTATCAAAAAAAGTAAAACGCATTGTCTTTCATGAAATCACCGCTGCAGCACTTAAAGAGGCTTTAGAAAATCCAGCCGAACTACGTATTGACTTGGTAAAGGCCCAACAAGCAAGAAGAATACTCGACCGTATTGTAGGTTATGAACTCTCCCCACTTCTGTGGAAGAAGACTGGGAAAAATTGGTTATCTGCAGGACGCGTCCAGACTGTCGGTGTTCGCTTAGTTGTAGAACGAGAAAAGGAAAGAACTGCGTTCGGACAGGAAGGGTATATTCTCATGACGGGAACATTCACTATTGAAGGAAACGAAGTTGCCGCAAAACTGAAGAAAATAAAAGGGGAAGTGGTAGAGATTTCTAAGACAATTAAATTATATGCTGGTGAATATACGTTCACCAGAACATCTATCACAAATGAAACAGCTGAGGATACGAAGAAGGTCTTGATGGCTAGCACCTATGAGGTAGCGAACATGAAAGAGGCAGTTACAAACAGATATCCAACCCCTCCTTACACCACTTCTTCACTCCAACAAGATGCATTTTTTAAATGTGGTTTCTCATCTCGACAGGTTATGAGTCTTGCACAGTCACTCTACGAAAAAGGGTTTATTACATACCACAGAACAGATTCATTTAACCTTTCCACCCAATTCGTGTTCCGTGCAAAAGACTATATTATTGAAAAGTTTGGCAAGGAATATGCTCTGGAAAAACCAAGAGGATATAGAACAAAAAGTCGAAGCGCACAGGAAGCTCATGAGGCAATTCGTCCGACAAAACTTATTGAGGTTGATGATCTTGGAAAGAAAAAAGAATCTCTCACCGTGAATCATAAAAAATTATACAAACTGATATTTGATCGTGCAGTTGCAACACAGATGAAAGAAGCCGAGCTTAAAACAGTTACTTTTGATTTGGTATCTCCAGAAGCCCACATGTTTGAGGCATCAGCTACCAAAGTAGTGTTTGATGGATTCCTCAAGCTCATGGAATCGACAAAACAAGAAAACAGAGAGCTTGCAAAAGTCACCGATGGCACGAAAGCAGATATAAAAGATATTGAAGTTAAGGATCAAAAAACATCTCCTCCTCCCCGGTATAACGAAGCTTCTCTTATACGCACTATGGAAGAAGAAGGT
>JAPLYQ010000031.1 GCA_026395475.1 Candidatus Roizmanbacteria bacterium
ATAATCACGATATAAAAATAAATGATAATAATGAATATAAATTGATAACCGTCTCTATCCCAAAAGGAAGGAATATATTGTCTTTCTCTTTTGAAAATACATTAGTACGGACTGTCGGAAGTATAATAAGCTTTTTTTCGTTGCTCATTTTGGTTTTATGTTCTTATTGGATTCATAAAAAGCGTAGAGAAGCTTAATTTAGAACCTCAATTATGTATAATGGAAGAGTGAAAAAAATCATTGTGGTTTGTATTGCTTTCATAGCTATTTTTTTCTTTTTAGGAAGAGAATTGAACCCATTGAACCCTGATATGTTCTTGGTCCATGATAATACCCAGGCTGCACGTATACAGGAGTTCTCACTCAACCTAAAAAGCGGTATTATTCCTCCTCGTCTTGCTCCAAATTTTTCATTCCAACATGGATTTCCTGTTTTCAATTTTTATGCACCTTTTTCTTATTGGATAGGAGCATTTATTCACCTTGCTGGTGTCCCATCCGCAACGGTGCTCAAGACCATGTTTTTCTTGGGCCTTTTTTTAGCATTCATTTCTTTTTTCCTATATGGACAGCTGTTGAAATATTTGTCCGAGGCAATGTGGGAGAGATATGGTTTATCGCACTATTTCCCCTTGGTTTATATTTACTAATGAAAAATGATGAGGAAAAAAATGGGTTATCCTTTATAGCAACAAGTATCTGTCTTTCATTTATATTTTCAGTTCATAATGTGTTATCGCTTGTCTCTGTTGTTTTCATCATTCTCTTTTCATTATTATTGAAGCATAAAAAAAAAGCACTTCTCTCAGTTTTGATCGGACTTCTTTTGGCCTCTTACTTCCTAATCCCTGCAATCATGGAAAACGGGCTTACCTATGCAAATGAAATCGCTTCAAAAACGAAATATGGTGACCATTTCCTCTGTGTATGGCAATTGTGGAAAGCTAATAAATGGAGCTTTGGAGGCAGTGGTATTGGATGCGTTAACGATGATATGTCTTTTCAAATAGGAAAAGTGCAATTGATCCTTTCTGGAATTGGCCTTATTGCATTTCTCGTACTGTTCAAGAAACAAAATCAGAAAATAATGTTAGCAATGCCATTGTTTATATTTGGGTGGACACTTCTTAGCGCATTTCTCACCACCTATCTCTCTAAGCCTATTTGGGACCTGATGTCACCTATAATGGCTGTTTTTCAATATCCATGGCGCTTCCTCACTTTTGTCGTCTTTGGTACAGCTTTTTTTGCATCATATTTAGTTAATGTTACAAATAATAAAAAGGCTCAAATTATCATTGCTGTCGTTTTGTCCACTGGAGTACTTTTTATTTCAAGTAAATTTTTTTCTCGCCCATGGAAATATCCTTTAGATGAATATACAAGTAGTTATTTGACAGAAAAATATATTGGTCAAAAAGCAGCATATGAAATTCCGGAATATTTTCCTCGTTCCGGAGATTATAGAACATGGAGACTCTATGATACGTCAGCAACTGGATTCTATGTAAATCCATTGATATATAAAATTAATAAACCATTTTACAAGGAGATTAATATTAACCAAGATCAGATTACGTTGCCTATCCACTATTTTCCGTTTTGGGAGATCATGATTGATGGAAAAATATTTGTTCCTCACTCTTTCGACAAGTTGGGAAGACCTATTCTATCCAATCTTTCTACTCATTCAGCAATAGTGGTGAGGTATAATGAGACACCTACTGAGAAGAGCGCAAATGCTATAACAATAGTTACATTTGGAGCACTTTTCGTTGTTTGCTTAAATAAAAAATTATGGAAAAAGATAAACTCTATTCTGAAATAAAACACAATAGTATTGTGAGCACATTGAGCCTTTTTTTTCAAAGTGGCTATTCTGCCATGTTAGGGCTTGTGGCAAATTTAGTAGTGACGATCCTACTATCTCCTGCGATATTTGGGATGTACATCACTGTAATGTCACTTATCTCCGTATTAAATTATTTTTCTGATATTGGCTTAGCCGCATCTTTAGTCCAAAAAAAAGAAGCTTCTCAGAATGACTTCTCCACCACTTTTACTGTCCAACAAGCACTTGTTGTCTTTATTGTTTTTATCGGATTTTTAGGAACAGAATTTGTAAGATCTTTTTATAAACTACCACCAGAAGCCATATATCTTTACTGGGCTCTTCTCGTAAGCTTTTTCACTTCATCCCTCAAAACAATTCCTTCCATTTTGCTTGAACGTAAAATCGCCTTTCAGAAAATTGTTCTTGTCCAGATAATTGAAAGCACTGTTTTTTATATATCGATAATTTCATTGGCAATTTTAAAATTTGGATTAACTAGTTTTACAATCGCAGTCCTTTTGAGATCTATCACGGGGTTGATACTCATCTACATTATTTCTCCATGGAAGCCAAAATTTGGGGTATCAAAACCAAGTTTGAAAGAGCTACTATCCTTTGGGGTTCCTTTTCAAGCGAGCTCCTTCTTAGCGTTATTTAAGGATGATCTGATTACTTTATTTTTGGGAAAAGTGGTTGGATTTGAAGCGGTAGGATATATTGGATGGGCCAAAAAATGGGCCGAAGCGCCTATCAGGATTATCATGGATAACATCACGAAGGTTTTATTCCCAGTTCTCTCTCGACTTCAAAATGACAAAGAAAAAGTGAAACAGTTGATAGAAAAAATCATGTTTTATCAAACAGCGCTACTCACTCCATCAATTCTAGGACTTGGAATCTTGATGGATGATGTAATTCATGTTATTCCAAAGTATTCAAAATGGGTACCCGCCCTTCCTCTTCTTTATATTTTTTGTATATCTGCTTTTTTTGCATCATTTTCATCCCCTCTTATCAATTTAATTAACTCTCTTGGGAAAGCAAAGATATCATTTATATTTATGTTCATCTGGACAATTATTACGTGGATATTAACTCCTCTGCTCACGCATTATTATGGATATTATGGATTCCCACTTACTGTAATGATCGTGTCACTTTCATCAATATTTGTAGTTAAAAAAGCCCAAGAATTTGTGCCATTTCATATCTTTGCATCGATCTATAAGCCATTCTTTTCCTCCCTTGCAATGGCGGTTGTCATGATACTTGTAAAGCAGCTGTTTCCACATACCCTTTATGGCATTGTGCTTACCGGATTATCAGGAAGTGTCACATACTTGCTTGTGCTTATGTATATATTTAAAATAAACATTATGAACGAATTAGTATTATTATTTAAAAAATAATATGAAAATCACAGGAATCACAATAATCAAAGGACGACCAGACCACGTATATGCGTGTTTAACATCTCTTGAGAAGCTTGCGGATGAGGTCATGGTTGTCGATATTGGAATGGAAGCTTCGCTCAAAGAAGAAGTAAAAAAATGAAAAAGGTAACTGTAATTGAAGAAGAACATGTAGAGTATGTAGAACTTATACGAGAAAGAGTAAAAAATAAAGCAAAACATGAATATGTGTTCTTTTTAGATGCTGATGAAGAATTGTCATCTTCTCTTATCGATGAATTAAAAAATATATATAAAAAATACGATGTAATAAAAATTCCACGAAAGAACATGGTTTTTGGGTCCTGGGTGCAACATAGTAGATGGTGGCCAGATTATCAAATACGATTATTTAAAAAAACCGCTCTTGTTTGGCCAACAAAAATACACCAACAACCAGAAATAAACGGTGAAGTCTATGAACTTCCACCTGAAGAAAAAAATGCGATACTTCATCACAATTATGACTCAATTGATGACTTTATTATAAGAATGATGCGTTATGCCAAAATAGAAGCGCTTGAAAAAATTGAATCCAAAAAAGAGTTTCATTTGAGAGAAGCAACAGGAAATGCTGTGTCAGAATTTGTCAGTAGATATTTTGCCGGTGAGGGTTATAAAGATGGCATGCTTGGCTTTACTTTGGGAATACTCCAACTCTTTTATTCATTTCTCGTCTACTTCTACTATTGGGAAAAGAGGCGATATAGTGCTGATATTGAAGACCCAGCAGCAAATATGAAACGATTCTTCGCTCAGGGTCTTGCAGAAACAATCTATTGGGGACCTAAGCGTGTTACTGATAAAATACTGGGCGCAATGATTAGAAGAATGATGAAGTAAAACTACTATGAAAAAAGCGAAATTGAGTGCTTTGATATTTATCCTATTCGTCTTCATAACTGTATTCGCATTTGTTATTCGAATATATAAGGTGGATCGTGCACCCTCAGGATTGCTCGTTGATGAAGCAAGTTTTGGATATAATGCCTACTCAATCCTTAAAACAGGTAAAGACGAACATGGCGTTTTGTTTCCATTAATTTTTAAGGCATTCGGGGATCAGAAGTTACCAGCCTATGCATACTCAGTTGTTCCCTTCATTAAGGTATTTGGCCTAAACAATCTCGCAGTACGTCTGCCTTCTGTCTTGGCAGGCACTTTACTTTCAGGAGTAGTTTTTCTCTTACTGATTGAGGTTGGTTTTACACTTCCCGTAAGCTTTATTGGAGGACTTATAACTGCTACCTCACCGTGGTCAGTAATTTTAAGCAGGTTTGGTTTCGAATCAAACTTTGGTCTCCTTTTTTTTATGCTTGGTTTTTTATTCACCTATAAATCGTATAAAAATAAAAGTATTTTATCTGCAATATTTTCTGGAATATTTTTTGGCATCACTTTATATAGTTATATAGCATTTAAACTTATTACTCCCGTTCTTCTAGTTGGCGTTATCACATTACAACACTTTATAGAAAAACAGAATAAGAAGGTGAGTGTTTTTATCTTTATTGCTTTTTTACTGTCGATCCTCCCCATCCTCATAACCGCCTTTTCATCGCAGTCAACTGCACGGTTTACTCAGGTCGGCTTAAACTATAACACGGGGTTAAAGATGGAGATTAATGAAGATCGCGCATTTTGTGGTATTAAGTTACCTGGGTTACTGTGTTATGCAACAGCGAATAAGCCGCTTTTCTATCTAAGAACGTACTTGTATCGATATATCACGGCTTTATCCCCTTCCTATCTTTTTCTTGAAGGTGACACTGAATATAAATATCTAAACGTTGACAATTTTGGATCGTATTATGTATGGCTACTACCTTTTTACTTACTGGGATTTTTTTACTTATGGAAGAAGGCGAGTTCTCGACTACTTGCTAGATTTGAAATAATTCTTCTGCTTGGTCTTTTAATTTGTCCTCTTCCAACGCTTCTAGTCAGTGGACCACAAAAAGTACGTATCTCTGCTTTTTTTCCTTTCATCCTCTTCGTAATACTTTATGGAGTTGCTCAGATTGAAACAATTTTGAAAAAATCATGGCATAAATATGTTTTTTTTGGCACCATTATACTTTTATCTTTTCTCTCCATCGGTTATTTTATGATTCATTTTTTAACAATCCATATTCAAAAAAATGAACTATCTTATGGAACTTATATTCCCAAACTTATGAAATATCTCGGTCAACAAGATAAAAATGTACAAATCTATATTAGATCACTTCCAGAAGCTGTCACATATTTTGCTTATGAGAATACAGTAGATCCAAAATCATATCAGGAAAATGTAATATTTAAGCAACCTGATGCAATTGGATTTGCCCATGCAAAAGATCTCATGAATATTCATATAATTGAACAAGATATGTTTGGAATTGCTTGTAAAGCAAGAAGTCAGAAAGAAGAAGCTTTGTTTGTTTCAAGCGATAATGATCTTTCAGTACCAATTAAATCAAAAACAGTCTTTAACTCCGAAAATGGAGTAAACGCAGCCGCAGTTGTATATGATTTAAAAAATATTATTTTCGATTATGCTCGCTGCCCTCAAAAATAATAGATTGGAGAAAATAATATTTATTCTTTTTCTTTTATCTTTAGGTGTCAGATTTTACTTTCTTTTCTTTGGATTTGGGTCAATTACCAATGATGAAGCAGACTATTACCTCACAAGTTACCTATTTGCAAAAACGGGAACTGACCAATTTGGTCATACTCTTTTTTTTAGCTCAGGCTTTTTAAATGCAATATCAAGTGTACCTGTGTATATCGGCGCACTTTTTTTCAAAATACTTCCTATCAAAAGTATTCTTCTTGCACGTCTACCTTTTGCACTCCTTAATTCATTAACTCCAGTATTATTCTTTACTTGCATATATTTTTTTTCCAATAGTATCCTCTACTCACTTATAGGTTTTGGGATTTTTAATTTTTCTCCTTGGTTTTCGCATCTTTCAGCAACTGCGGCATTTGATTCTCCTCTCTCATTACTCTTCTTCTTGGGAGCAGTAAACAGTTTTTGTTACATAAAAAAGCCAATTTGGCTTAAATATGGTTTATTTATTTTCTTCAACTTCCTTGCGTTCAATTCTTATATGGGGTTCAAGACTATCTTTCCTTTCTTATCACTCCTTTTCTTACTTTTGTATTTTTATTCACAAAAAAATAAGCTTTCTTTGAAGCAAATTGGCTTTTGGGTTATTTTCTCAGTCTTCATTTTTGTATCTTTTTTTACAATATCACTCAAAGGGCCAGGAGGCAACCTTTTCTCAAGTCGCGCTACAAAAACAATTGTTTTTCTCAACAAGAATTTAATCGAGAATGAGGTATGGTATGCAAATTTAACAACAAATAATAAAGTCGTCAGAAAACTATTTAATAACAAAGCTATTGCTCCTCTGCAATTATTCATGTCAAAATACGCTAATGTATTTAACCCTGCAATATATTTTTTTGCAGAACCGCACATTATATATGGCTTACGCATAATGGGCCTTTTCTTTGTGACAGATATCTTTTTCTTTGCAATTGGATTGTTTTTTGGATTCCAGACTTTAACGTATAAAATGAAAGCTCTGATTCTCGGATTGTTATGTATAGCACCAATTCCTGCTGCCCTTCAGATAGAAGGTCTTACAGTGGCATTGAGAGGAATATTCTTGCTCCCTGCAATTTCACTTGTCATTGCGTGTGGATATCACTTTCTTATTATAAGAATAAAAAATAAATTATTTTATATTGCTCTTATACTTTTATTTGTATTTAACATATGCAGCTTTTTTGCGCTCTATCAAAGTCGTATTAAAACAATAAGCGCTGAGTCATGGGGAGGAAGTCAAAAAATGGTTATAGAAGATCTCAATCACTATAAAAATAACAAAATACATATATATACTAATGAAGGGAATAGCTTTTTAATGCTATATGGAATGTACAATGAAATAGCCAATCCACAATCGCTCAAAAGCGAGCTGATAAAGGAAAATGTTGATAAATATGTCTATGAGAACATAACCATTCACTTTTCATGTGAGGATATACTTAAGGAAAGTAATGAAGGATACATTGTATTTGATGTAAAAAAATGTCCATCAGAATATAAAGTAAAAAAAGCCCATTTTAAGACACTCAAAGAGTACTATAGCTTAGACAAATCTGGAGATCTTCTCTATATTCTTGCAAAAAGTATTTAATACTTAATATATCCCGTTTCTGCTAATCTTTTTAAGATTGTGTCTTTTTCTGATTTGAGCAAATAAACATCAGTTCTCATATTAAATGTTTCAGGACTTTTCAGCGCCTCAAGGCCTTTTATGTGTTCAAGGGAAATATACTTGCCTTCCATCCAATCGGTAAAGAACTTGCCAAACTCAAGCGCTGGTGTTCCAAATATCGACGCTTCATGCTTATATATGATCAACTTAGGAGTATGTGATTCAAATTGCTTAATAAATTCCCCGCTAAAGTATGCACTTTCTCTAAATTGAGGAAGAAGGGTTGGAAATTTACCCGGTAACTTGGCACCTTTGACAAAAAATTCTTCATTCGGCTCGTAAGGCCCAATCCAGTAATAGTCATCCTTCTGTAAGACTTCATTAATAAAGAATGCGGTTGGTGCATGGTCATAAATACTTGGCATTTTTTGTGTATAACGCAAATAAAACTTGTTGTAAGTATTTTCTATAAGAAAAATACTTGCAAACACTCCATAGAGGACAACCATTGCGACAAGGAATTTCTTGATAAATTCTAGAGGCTCAAATGTAAATTTGATATATTTGTATCTCCATAAAAGAAGAAAGAACGATATTGCACCAAGTGCAATAAAAAGTCCAGATTGATAGTCTGTCTCCCCTATTTTCATAAGGTTGCTACGAGGAGCGGAAAAAGAAAGAACGAAAAAATAAAGTACTCCAATTAGCGGTAATTCTTTCAATAAAACGACAAGAAGTAAAAATGTTGAGAGAGCCAACACGAGATCGACTGGAAAGTAAAGATTAAACTCTTTTATGCGGACTAGGAGTTGGATATAGGTGTTAAAAAAGTTATAAATGATTGTCAGTGCAAATTTAAATGGATTAAAAAAATGCCCCATTTTATAATTTGGGATATCTATATACAGTGTAGTGTTATATACAAAATTTGAAATATAAAACTCTTTCCATGAGTTGGAAAGAAGCAGATATAACCCATATATGAGATAAGGAACTGCACTTATAAGACAGAAGCGAACAATTTCTCCCCATTTTGGTTTTGATTTAAATAAAAGCACAACAATCCATGTATAAAAAAGGAGTGCAATATAGATATAAGTAAGGGATGAAAATACAAAAATAAAATTTGCAAGGGAAAAGAAAATAACTGTTTTTAGCTTTGTTTCCTTTTGATAGCTTTCTGTAAAAAGCATCCAAAAAAGTGCACTAAAAAAAAGAAATGCAATTCCGTCAGCTATAAATAAATGAGTCCAATAATACATTGTGACAAAGGGATACAGAAGAAAGTAACCAGCATAAAATGGAAATAGTTCTTTGCTTTTTTTCTGGACAAATCGTCCCACCAAGAAAAGAATAAGATATTGAAGTCCTCCCCAAATGAGTCTAAATTTAACAAATGAACCAAATGAAAAAAGAAGAATGAGGGCAGACATATACCATGCACCAGGAAGATGGTGATCAAAAAAATCTTTATAGGGAATTTTTCCTTCAAGAATAAATTTACCACCAAGGATATTAACAAATTCATCAGGATATGCGATGTATTGAGAGTTAACTAAAAAAATGATTCCAATGAAGACTAGTAAATAGTGGATGGGCTTTATTTTTTTCACGATCTTGTTGATATAATGAAACATATGAAAAAACTTGCATTAATAACGGTGGTATTCAAGAATTATACCATTCTGGACGATTATTTTGCCACGTTGGCCAAGCAAACAGACTCTGAATTTCATGTATATGTGCTTGATCTTAGTCCAGACCCAGAAAGCTATAATTATCCATCCTATGTAACCTATATCCATGATAAAAATGGAGGATATGCCTTTGGTATTAATCAAGGGGTAAAGAAGGCAATTACTGACGGATATGAGCTATTTTGCCCCATGAACTGTGATGTCACAGTTAAAGAAAACTTTGTTGAAAGCATAAAAAAAAGTATTACCAATAATCCCACTTCGATAATCGGCGCAAAGATCTATTACTATCCCGGATATGAATATCATAAAGACAGATATACAAAGAACGATCTTGGAAAGGTGTTGTGGTATGCAGGTGGGATTACCGATTGGAAAAATGTATATACAACACACCGTGGCGTTGATGAAGTTGATAAAGGACAATACGATGCTCAAGAGAAGACAACATTTATTACCGGGTGTTTAATGGCGTATGATAAATCAGTTGTAGAAAAGATTGGATATTGGGATGAGAGTTATTTCTTATTTTATGAAGATGCTGATTATTGTACTCGAGCAATGAACAATAGAGTGCCCCTTTTGTATGACCCATCAATTTGCATGTGGCATAAAAGTGGACAATCAACAAGTGGAGCTGCATCTACATTTCAGCAAAAGTATTTAGAACGTAACAGATTAAAATTTGGTCTTCGATTTGCACCACTACGAACCAAGTTTCACTTAATCAAAAACTTTTTTTTACGTAAATAAGAAATAAGAAGAAATATTCCTTGAACAAAAAGTGAAACATATACTATCTCCCTTTTAAGAGCAACAGTTTTTGCTGTCCAATCTCCAAAACGGATGAAGGGATAGTATGAAAGAAGAAGTCCAAAGAATAGAATCGATAACTCTTCAAGAAATTTTGGGAAAAAAGGGACAAAAACAAAGATAGAAAGAAAATACCATGGTTGAATCTCCATTTTATAACAAAGGTATATGATAAGAGCCGCTTGAAAACAGAATAATAACTTCATATATCTTGTTATTTCCAATTTTGAGTGCAAGATGACTATTGGCATCGTTATGTACTTTATTCCTGCTGAACAAAGAAGAATAATTCGCGACCATACGCTATATTTTTTCCCTAATAGATATATACCTATGAGCCCTAGGGAAAGCGCGATCATATCATTGTGTCCATTTATCAATCCTTCCATAATAATTAATGGATGTGTTGCAAAAAGCAGTGCTTCCTTTCTATTTTTTTTATTTAGTAAATACACTGCTAAAAAGTAGAGTGCCCCATTCATGAGTTTATAGAAAAAAAATGTCAAGGAAAACTTTCCTAATCCCAAATATGATGGAATAAGTGTAAGCGGGAGAAATGTGGGACCATATGGATAAGTGCGATGTGTCCAATGCATGAATCGAGTCCATAAGTCTTTTTGAAAGTCTAGTGCAGTATGTGTGTATGGGTTGAGACCGTAATGGGTAAGAATACGAGCGTCAAACAGATAGTTAAAAAGATCATGAGATACAAATGGATAAGAAATACAACCTATTATGGCGATAATTCCTGCAATACGAATGGCTGAATACTGTTTAAACTTTTTAAGAAAAACAAAATGGAAGATAAAAAGGAGAATAAGAAGACTCAGATAAGCGATCCATGATATATCTCTCCGATAATATCCAAGATATACTGCCCAATCCCGAAACTGTACCCAATAGTTGTTTTGAAAGAAAGTGATGTTTGGATCGATCAGCCAATAGGAGTAGACACCAAACATGACCAATAATATCCCATACAAAGCAACTATCATATAGGTAATTGTATATTATAGCCTCTCGTTATGCTAGAATATGAATATGAAAAAGGTATTATATGCAGTTCTCTTTTGCATCTTTTGTGCCTTATTTATTTACTATCGTATACCCTCCCTTTTAGCACATTATGTTGCATACACATATGATCAAGGAAGAGATTTTATTGCGGGAGCAAATATAGTAAGACTTCATAAAATTCCCTTTATTGGACCTACCACAGGAATTAACGGATTATTTCATGGATCATGGTGGTATTACCTGCTTGCAATCCCATATATACTTTTTAAAGGAGCTCCAATTGGGTATTATTGGTTTAATTTTTCAATTCAGTTCAGTCTCCTTATTGTTCTCATGGTTTTCCTCAAAAAAGAATTTGGTTCTCTTACCTCTCTTTTATTCGGAATATTGATAGTAGTAGCTCCCTATTTCACTTTTATATCTTTATTTGCTGGGAATAATGTGATGGTCTTACCCGCTCTTTTAATATTTTTAATATGCAATTATTATCTCTTTACTAGTAAAAAGATATCTTTACCCCTTCTTTTCGTCACTGGGTTTTCGTTAGCGCTTGTGGGTGAATTTGAACTTTCATTTGGTATCTTTCTTGTGCCGCTTTATCTTATTGGGATCCTCATATTCCGTTCCCTTCGAAAAGCACTTATTAATAAAAATGGATTAATGTTCCTCTTTGGGTTAGTAGTAGGGTTTATGCCTCGTATCCTTTTTGAACTTAAAAATTCATTTACCCAAACAAAAGTACTTTTATCATTCCTATTTCATCCAAAACTTTATAGTGCGGCAAGCCCATATCTAAGCCGAGTAAGTGAGCGATGGATATTATTTAAAACATATTATTTTGAGATGTTTAGTGAACGTTATTTTGCATATATATTCCTTATATCTATTTGCGTAATTGCAGGGTTAACACTCATTGCAGTGTTACAAAAAAGAACCAAAACGCAACCTATTTTTATCTTTTATATCTATTTACTTGGGGGATTATTTTTCCTCGCAACATTATATAAAGATTTTTTCTGGAAAAATTATTATGAAGGTATTCATTATATTTTCCTTTTTGTATTCATCTCACTCATTGGCCAACAAATACAAAAAAAGCATGTTTTGATAAAGCGCTCGATTCTCTTTAGTTTATTATTTGGATTCTGTGCTCTTGGAATGATTAGTGCGCGTGAAACATATATGCATAAACCTCCATTTGATGGACTTCAGGTACAAGAGGCAATTGTAAATTATGTTAATAAAAATCAAGATCAACATCAAGAATACTGTTTGAGAATCTATACACCATCGGTTATTCCGCACACCTATAATTACCTTTTCCTTGTCCGAAACGTGAAACCGTCTAGTGAATGGGTAAATGGCACTTGTTGGTTTATCGTAGAAGCCGATAGCTATAAACAAAGACGTGATGATTGGTTGACGATAAATGAACCTAAAGATAAACACACTGTTGTTGTGAAGACGATAAAAGATGTTGAGATCCGTTATTACAAAGTAAATCCCCAAGAATGAAATTATTTAAAAATCCACTTTTCTTACTTTTCCTTATTGTCGTTGTTGCATTCATAGTGCGAACGATTAATTTAAAAGACAATATCCTTTTTGCTTATGACCAAGCTCGGGACGCTCAACGCGTCTACACTATGATCTATGGGGGTCATTTGAAAATTGTGGGACCAGAAACTGACATTCCTGGCATTTTTAACGGACCACTTCTGTACTATGCGTTAGCACCAGTCTATTATTTTTCTCATTTTGATCCCAATGCGGCTGCACTCCTATTCGTTTTTATAAATGTGGGCACAATCCTTCTTGTATATTGGGCAGCAAAACTATTATTCAATAAAAATTCAATTGCACTCATTGCTTCACTTTTTTGGGCATTTTCATTTGAACAGGGCTTTTTTGCACGCTATATATCAAACGCTTCTCCTATGTCTACTGCGACAACCATATTCTTTATTGGCCTTGCATTGTTTTTCTTAAAAAAGAAACAATGGGGACTTCCTTTAAGTGCGATAGGGATCGCCCTCTCAATTCATTGTAATTTTTACTTTATATACCTATTTCTTTTTTATCCCCTCTTCTTTTTTATCTATAAACAAAAACCTACTGTAAAAACTGTTGTGACAACAATTCTCTTTCTTGGAGCACTACTCTCCCCTTGGATCATTACTGAATTAAAATGGAAATTTGTAGGAACACGATCATTATTCTTATACTTTGTTCATCAAGGAACAACCGCTACATCTATTAATCCTCTTTCTTTTATTCTGTCAATTCTTACTCGTTATTATGATCGAGTTGCACAGGGAATATATTTTTCATTCATACCTAATAAAATTATTGGTTTTTCGAGTGTTGCTATTTTATTACTATATCTTGCTTTTAAGAAGCGTTTGCCAGCAGCGCTATTTCTCATTTTCTGGACACTGAACACTCTTCCACTCTTTGCATTTAAATCAGGTGTACATAGCGTTGAAGTGATTAACGGAAGTATTTTTGTTCCTCTTACATTACTGATTGCATATGGAATTACTGAACTATCAAAAATTAAAATAAGCAGAGTTCCTGTAATTTCGATTCTTTGTGCAGTTTCCATTATTTTATATGGATTTTTTAATTTTATAGTACATAACTTTCGCACTTATGTCATTCAAACGTCTATCCCTTCCCTGTTAGTAAATGAAAAAAAAGTTATTGACTATACGTATACAACTGCTCAAAAAAAGGATTTTGGCATTTGTTCAATATCGGAACCTTTGTTTATGAATACCGTGTGGTCATTTCTATACTCAACTTATGGAAAGCAAAAATATGGCTATCTCCCTTATTGGACGGGACAAAAACAAACATTGAATGATAGTTTCATTCCGTATGCGCATCAAAAATATGCAACTAAATTTATTATCCAAGAACCTATGTTTGGAATCCCTCAATGGGCTCTTCGCTCAGTTTATTATATTGAAGATAGCCAGAACGTACTCATAAAAAAAAGTACATTTGGAGATTTCGGAGTTCAACAAAGATTTTTTACAAAAGAAAATGGAGGAAATATCGACGCATATTCTGAAAGTTTAAAAAACTCAATAAAAGAAGATTTAGATAAGATTCCTCAACTCAGTTGCGATAATATACATGAATAATATTTCAGTTTTAATTCAAACCCACAACGAAGATCGACATATAAGAGAGTGTATTACTTCTGCAAAATTTCTTTCTCAAGAGGTTGTTGTTGTCGATATGGAAAGCACAGATAGAACTGAAGAAATCGCAAAAGAAAGTGGCGCCCTTGTTATTTCTTTCCCTTTTTCACATTATGTTGAACCCGGGCGCGCCTTTGGCATACAGCAGATTAAAACTGACTGGGTATTTATTCTTGATGCGGATGAACGTATAACTCCAGAACTTGCAGCAGAAATAAAAAGGATTGTACCTCACACAGAAAACACTTACTTTAAAGTACCACGAAAAAACATGTTTGGAGGCGTGAAATGGTTAAGACGCGGCGGCTGGTGGCCGGACGAGCAGATGAGACTTATCAAGCTTTCTGCCTTTGAATCCTGGCCAACACAAATACACTCAACACCTCTTATAAAAGGTGAGGTGGGGCATTTAAATAACGCATTTTTACATTATTTTCATGGAAATGTGGAAACAATGGTTAAAAAAACTCTCCTCTTTGAAGATATTGAGTCAAACCTACTTTTTGAGGCTAATAAGCCTGTCACAACTCTCACTTTTTTCAGAAAATTTTATGGAGAACTTGGAAGAAGGCTATTTCAGAGGGTCGGCTTTTTAGACGGTACTGTTGGTATAATAGAGAGCATATACCAAGCGTATTCCAAAACGATTACTTATCTATTATTATATGAGAAGAAAAACCGTCGGCCTATACACCCCCTATCTTGACATCATGGGCGGCGGAGAAAAACATATTCTCTCAATCCTAAAGGTATTTGATGATGCAGATTACAATACAATTCTTTTTTGGGATACCGATGTTTCTACAGAAATAAAAGAGAAATTAAAACTCACATTCAAGCACTTGCGTTTTGAAAAAGATTTAAAGAAAATGACTTTTTTTGAAAAGGCTAAAAAACTTGCCCCACTTGATTGGCTTTTGTATGTCACTGATGGAAGTTACTTTTTCTCTCCTGCAAAGAAAACCGCTATTTTTTGTATGGTTCCTGACAAAAAACTTTATAATCTTTCTCCAATAAATTCTCTAAAAACGGCAAATGCAATTTTTATTGCAAACTCGCATTTCACTGCTGGTTGGCTTCATAAATGGGACATTTCCTCTCAAGTAGTGTATCCATATGTTAGTAGCGAATTATTTATATCAGAACCAAGACAAAGAAGCCCAATTGTTCTCACAGTAGGGAGATTCTTCAAACATCTTCATGCAAAGCGCCAACAAGATCTTATAAAAACATTTTTACGTTTTCACGAACATCATCCTGAATATGTGCTCGTTCTTGCCGGAGGTGTGAAAGAAGAAGATTCTCAATACGTGAGAGAGTTAAAAGATGAATTTCCACAGTCCTTTATTCTTTTTAAAACGAATATCTCATTTGATACGCTTAAAGATCTCTATAAAAATTCAATGATGTATTGGCATTTTACGGGTTTTGGTGTGGATGCAACGGCCCATCCAGAGCAGGTTGAGCACCTTGGCATGACGCCACTTGAAGCAATGGCATCTCGTACAGTTCCTTTTTGTTTTAACGCAGGTGGGCCACGAGAATTAATTGAGAATGGGAAGAATGGATTTCTTTTCAATACTGAAGAAGAACTGTTGCGACAAACATCATATTTTTTAAATACACCAACACTCCAACAAAAGATGGGAGAGACCGTCTATCGCTTTGCGGAAAAATCATTTCATTATGATGCGTTTACCTTACATGTTAAAAAAATATTTAAAATTAAATAATGATTTCCGTCGTCATTCCACACTACAAGGGGAAAGAAAAACTGTATTCAAATTTAAAGCATAATCTTCCTTTTTTTAAAGATTGTGAGATTATTGTTGTTAACGACTATACGGAAGTATCTATTACAGGGGAAATGAAACAACTTTTTCCTGAAGTTGTGGTTATTGAAAATAAAAAGAATCTTGGATTTGCAGGAGCAGTAGTGGTGGGTATCAATCATTCAAAAAGTCCTTATGTGTTTCTCCTGAATAACGATGTCGTGCTAAAAGATGATTCATTTAAATCTGCGCTCACACATTTTCAAGGGACACCGAGTCTGTTTGCTGTCAGCTTTAAACAAATTGAAAAAGACGAAAAGCATGTTGGTAGAAATAAAATATATTGGTCTCATGGATTTTTCCGTCACAGCAAGGGAGATCCTGGAACACATGGTATTAATGGATGGGCAGAGGGAGGAAGTATGGTGTTTGACAAAAAGAAATATGAAGAACTCCATGGATTTGACACGCTTTATTCACCATTTTATTGGGAAGATATCGATCTCTCCTATCGTGCTTGGAAAGCAGGATATACGATTCATTTTGACTCGCACGTACTCGTGGAGCATCATCATGAATCGACAATCGCAACATATTTCCAGAAATCTAAAATTGAGACAATTGCATATCGTAACCAATTTATTACGATTTGGAAAAATATATCTGATTTTCAATATATTGCAGAACATATAATGTATCTCATAAAAAACCTTATTACCTATCCTCTGAAAGGTCAGTTAAATTTTGTGAACGGATTTTGGATGGCGCTCCTTCTTCTTCCTCAAATAATAAAAAAGAAAAATCAACAAAAAAAATTGTGGAAAAAAAGTGACAAAGAAATATTTGAAAAATTTAACCTATTATGAATAAAAAAATTGTCATCTCAACCCTTCTTGCCATTACAGTCATTTCATTCCTGCTGACAGTAGTAAATTTTCGTATTCCTTCTCCCCCATCTTTTAATGCTGACGAAGCAGCTTTTGGATATAACGCTTATTCGCTGTTAAAAACGGGAAAAGATGAATATGGGACATTCCTTCCTTTAAGACTCAAGTCATTTGGAGATTATAAGATGCCTCTCTATAGTTACCTTTCCGTCCCTTTTATTGCTGTTATGGGACTTACTGAGACAAGCACAAGAGCTCTCAATGCATTTCTTTCGCTACTTTTTCCTTTAGCTGTGTTTCTCTTAACAAGAGAGTTGTTTAAGAAAGATCTGTACGGACTTGTTGCCGCGTTTTTTTGTGCAACATCTCTAGGACTACATATCGTCGCACGACACGCACATGAAGCTTATCTTGCGGCATTTCTGACCACAACTACATTTTATTTTCTTCTGAGATTTTTAAAACGACAATCAAAACTTGCAGGTTTATTTTTTTCTCTGTCACTTTTTCTCATGCTCTTTGCCTACCAGACGGGCAGACTATTTGCTGGGTTATTTTTTTGTGCAGCAGTGATATATGCTATTCAACAAAAAAAAGTGAAAAAATACCTTCCAATATTCCTCATTGTGATAATTATCATTGGGGTTTTCAGTATTAGCGACTTAATCTATAAGCCTGAACGGCTCAAAAGTCTGTTCTTTTTTTCAAGCCCAGGAGTCCAGCTTACAGTAAACGAATTAAAAACAGAGGGTGGAATTCGTTACCTTTATAATCCTCTTTTTGTTGGAATACGTGAAATGGCATTTGAACACTTTAGTTATTTCTCCCCACAATTCCTCCTTCAAAACGGGGATGGAAACGACCGATTTGGATATAAAGGAATGGGGCTAATTACTCCAATTGAATATATCTTATTCTTTGTCGGAATATATTATTTAGTAAAGAAGAGGGAAGAATGGGGATTTGTTTTGTTATTTATTTTATTTCTAACTCCCCTTTCGGCATCACTGTCTTGGTCAACCTCTTCTCTTACCAGATCACTTTTCCTTCTTATACCTATTTCTACACTTGCAGGATATGGTGCAGTAAACTTATTCCATTCTTTAAAAAAGAATTATTATTCCTATCTAACTATTGGCCTGGTTGTTTGTCTATTTGGATATCTAGCCCTTATGCAGTGGGATTTTTACTTGTTCCACTATCCAAAACGACTTATTACTATCCATGCATGGCAAGCAGGCTACAAGGAAGTGAATGGATATATAAGAGAGAATTACGATTCAACAAATCACTTTTATATTACGAGAGATATTGGACAACCTTATATATTTACCCTCTTCTACCTGCAATATCCCCCAGCAAAATATCAGAAAGAAGCGATTCTTTCCTCACCTGATGAATATGGATTTGGACAGGTGGAGAAATTCGATAAATTCATATTCGAATTCAAGAGCCCAAGTAAGCTGCAAAAAAATGACGTAGTTATTGGTTCGCGAGATAACTTTAGAGAAATTGAAAAACAATATAATCCAATAGTTATAGCTCCACAAGGAGAACCGATGTTTGAGATATATAAAAAATCAAATTAAAGAAGAATAGGAAGACTCAATAAATATAATGCATGCACTAATATTGGTGCAATCGTATTTTTTCTTAGAGAAAAAACTACGGATGTTGTAAGACTGAGTACCGTATTTAATATCATCATCTGGATAAGTGTTCCTCCTGAAATTTTATCTGCCCCAAAAAGAACTGGAACATGAAGAAAAAAGAATAATAAAGCTGAGATAGCAAGTGGCTTAAATATGGTTTTTGATTCAGCTGAAAGTCGATTAAACACAAATCCTGTCGATAAAATTTGCTCCATACTAAATGCTGTTGCAATAAATAAACTTCCGATTCCAAGACCAAAAATGATATCCATTGCTTTGTTTGTCTTTGAAAATCCTAACCCTTTAAGGAAAGGTTTTTTCTCCATCATTACAATAAACCAGTACATTGGAAGAAGAAATACAACAGGTTTTGCGATAAACTCATCAAACCAAATGGGAAGAGCCATTCTGAAAGTTGCTCGATAGAAACTCCATAGGATAAGAACAATAGCCCATATATTAAGCATCTTCTGTGTAGGGCCTACATCACTTTTTGTCATACCTAACTGTACCGTAGAAAAAGGTGAATATCAACTAGATGAAGTCCTAAATACTAAACTCTAAATCTTAAACAAATAAAACAAAATCTTAAAATTCTAAATGGATACCAGAGAAGTTTTGTTTTATTTCAAATTTAGGATTTGTTTAGTATTTAAAGTTTAGGGTTTAGAGTTTAAGTGAGGTTATGCTCTTTTCTTTAAGAAGTTTTCTATCATAAGGTCCAAGTCACCATCAAGTATTTTATCGGTGTCAAACTCTTCATATCCTGTTCGCAAATCCTTTACCAGTCTATATGGGTGGAGAACATATGAGCGAATTTGGTGACCCCATGATGCCATTTTTTCAGTTTTAAATCCCTCTATCTCTTTACTTCTCTTTTCTTGTTCAATCTGCCATAATTTTGATCGTAATATTTTCATTGCAGTATCTCTATTCTTTAATTGTTCACGCTCTGTTTGACATGAAACAATAATGCCTGAGGGTTTATGAATAAGTCTCACTGCTGTTGACACTTTATTTACGTTTTGTCCACCGTGCCCTCCAGCACGATAGAATTGCCATTCAATATCTTCAGTTCTCACTTCAATTTCCTTATCTTCAATAACTGGAAGCACTTCAACAAGTGCAAAAGATGTTTGACGAAGTTTATCTGCATTAAAAGGTGATTGACGGACTAATCTGTGTACACCTGCTTCGGCTTTTAAAAGTCCATATGCAAAACGCCCATGCACAGCTATCGTTACACTTTTTATCCCTGCTTCTTCTCCATCAACGCGATCAACCATTTCATATGACCCACCCTTTCGTTCTACAAACCGTGTATACATGCGGAATAGCATTGACGACCAATCCATGGCTTCAGTTCCCCCTTGGCCGGCATGAATGGAAAATACAGCATCTCCTCTATCGTATGGTCCTGAAAGAAAAAGAAGGATTTCATACTGTGAGATAAGTTTTGAAGCATTAGTAAGATCATCTTCTTCTACGAGTAATTGCATCATTTCAATATCGTCTATCTCTTTTTTTAAAACGGAAATACGTTTTAATGTTTCTGCAGCTTTTTTTGGGTCTCCCCAAAAATCTCCATCATACGTTAATTTTTCAAGATCAGAAACCTCTGCTTTTTTTGCAGGTAAGTTTGATTTTAAAAGAATATTGTCTAGTTTACGCTGTAGCTCTTCCTTTTCATTATCCATATTAAGAAGTTACATTATAGCTTGTTCTTTATCTGCTAGAACAGTTACTTTTGCGTTTTTTGCATAATCTGCAAGTTCTGACTTAACTAATACACCCAAGTGTTCATTACCCTTTTTTACAGCGATCTCAGTTAACTCAAAATCAAACGTTTCTGCATTTCCGGTGACAATATCTTGATACCCCTTCTCCTTCATAACTGTCTTGACGTCTCCAGCTTTACCAGGAGTCCCAGACCCATTAAGTATTTTGACTTTGATTGTGTCTTTTTTTATTATCGGTGTTGGAGTTGCTGTAGGCAATGGAACTGCTGTTGGAACTGGAGTTGGTTTTGCTTTCGCTATAAAACTTGGAAGCCTCATATTAAAGCCTGCAGGAGATTGTGTAAGGAGAGTAAAGATAAGAAAGGACCCTGCAAAAGACACAATAAAAAGCATTATTTCTTTTGAAATACGAATAGATGGCATATTAAAGTTTTTCTTTTGAACTGATTTACCCATCACAGCAAGTGAGGGACTAAATGTATTTTTCAAAAGTGAAAAACCTCTATTTTCAATAGAAAATATAAGAGCACCAAAACAGATGTCGAATTGTAAAATTGGAAAAGGATTATTGTCGATTGGAACAAGCATCTTTAAATAATCTGCATAAAAATGAGGAAGAATTCGTTTAAGCGGATTTGTCCAAATTCCCACATCTTTAGTAAATGTATCCTGTCTAACTGAATCTGAAAGAGTTCCAGAAAGGATAAGTCTATTTATCTTTAAATGTTTTTCCTCATATTCTGCACCTATCTTTTTCAAAGGCTCTTCAACTCCTTTTCCTGCTATTAATTTTGCAGAAAATGATTCTTTTTCAAGGAGTCCAAAAGAGTCAAATAAATATGCGCTGATTAAATCTTCTTCGTATGATCCATATAATATGTGCTCGATTTTCCCTCTTCTCAGCGTTTTTTCAAAGAGTTTGTAGTAAGAAAGAGTATCAGGAATCAATGCAAGAAGCTGCATTTCAACTAACTGCAATGTGTCTTTATATGCTTGAACTGTTGATTCTTCTATTGCATAAAGGCTAACTATGCGTTTCGCATCGTTTTCCGCCCCGACAAAATCATAATATACAGAATCTAGATGAGCTGGAAGGATCGAGCGTGCTTTCTCTTTCATAAATGAGGCAATTGCAGGTGGCGCCATATCATTTGGTACTTCTGCACGAGAAAAATAGAAGGCTTCCTGTGGAAGAATGAGAGAAATTTGTTTTTCTTTTGCGGCGCCACCTGTGAGGTGTGAGACAACTTCTTTAATAGCTGATGCAACAATATCTGTATGAGCTACTTTACCAGCCTTAAGAAGTTGTACACTAAATTTTTTTTCTGCCTGTTGGACACTATACTGCCCCAACAATGACTTATTGACATGAAGGGCCTTGATGACATGTTGTCCAATATAAATATAAAGCATACGTAAATGTATCTCTATTATAGTGTCTAATTGACAAAAAATGCAAGTAGCATTTGGTACAATGATGCAAAATGGAAAGCGCGATAGAAAAACTTAAAGAACGAATTGATCTAGTAGAACTCATTGGTTCTTACGTCCAATTGAAAAAGGCTGGACGTAATTTTAAAGGAATATGTCCATTTCATCAAGAAAAAACTCCTTCATTTGTAGTTTCCCCAGATCGTCAACTCTGGCGTTGTTTTGGATCTTGTGGAATTGGGGGCGATGCAATAGCCTTTTACATGAAATATGAAAATCTTTCATTTCTTGAAGCCCTTACAGACCTCGCTACACGTTATGGCATTGTAATTGAAAAAATGCCTGTTGAAGATAAAATCGTCCATTATAAAGAAAGATTAATCAAGGTTAATCAAGTAGCAACTGATTTTTACCATTATATTCTTACAAAGTCCTCTATTGGAAAACCAGCCCTCGACTATCTGAAAAATCGATCCATCTCAGATAAAATCATTGAGACTTTCCAGCTTGGGTATTCCCCTTCTTCTTGGGACTCACTTACTCGATTTCTCCATACAAAGAAATTTGAAAATAAAGAACTTGTAGATAGTGGCCTTTGTGTGCAAAAACAAATGGGCGGGTCTGTGTATGATCGATTTAGAGGGAGAGTAATGTTTCCACTCAAAGATCATCGAGGTAATACTGTTGGATTTTCGGGACGCATCTTAAGTGGTGATAGTGAAGCAAAATATGTCAACACCCCCGAAACCACTCTTTATCATAAGCGTTCTATGCTATTTGGACTTCATCTGACAAAAGATGCTGTAAAAAAAGAAAATAAGATTATTCTTGTTGAAGGTGAATTTGATGTAATTATGCCATTTCAACAAGGAGTGAGCGCTATTGCCGCTATAAAAGGATCAGCTCTTACTACAGAACAACTCCAACTTATTAAAAGATATACAAACCGCGTATATCTTGCCCTTGATGCTGACAAAGCGGGAGAAGAGGCCATCCGTCGAGCTATTGAAGTGGCAGAGCCTATGGGATTTGAGCTTGGAGTTATTGTTATTGATGGAGGAAAAGATCCAGATGAAGCAGTGCGTACAAATGAAATTGAATTTAAAAAATCACTTGAACATCCTATTCCTGTTTATGATTTTCTCATGCAGATGTTTGCAAAAAAATATCCTCCATCTGATCCTTTTAATAAAAAACAAATTGGAGAGGAAATGGCTCCTTTTTTGTATGCAATTACCAATCCAATAGTCCAGTCATACTATATTAAACAGCTTGCAAAACTTCTTGATGTGAGTGAAGATGCCGCAGGACGAGTTGTTCGAGGATATAGAAAAAGACATCTCATAAGGCCAAACAAGCAGGAGGTCCAAGTTAAAAAGCCACTTCGCGAACTTGTTATTCAACAATTTTTGTTGGAACAGCTCTTACATGCGCCATCACTCACTCCCTATATGACCGAGATTCAAAACATTATTACAGATGACGTTTTTACAGCACCTTCCTATGGAAAATTGTTTACAAAATTACATGAAAAAGCTCAGGAAGGTGGAACATTTGATATTAATGCATTTATAAAGACTCTTCCTGCAGAATTAGCCTCAGTTGCGGACGAATTATATCTAAAAGCATCTTCAGATGAACAAAGCGCGACAAACTCAATAAAACATATTGCATTGGAAATAAAGAGAAATGCACTGCGATCAAAACTCAAAAATATCCTCAATTCTGCTTCTGAGGCTGATGAGGAAATATTGAAGGAATTGCAGGCTCAATTAAAAGAACTGGAAAAAATGAGCTCAACAGTATAAAATAGGAGCTATGATAAAGCCGAAAAGTCCAAAGACATTTAAAGAACTTCTTCAACAAGGAGAAGATGACGGATTTATTCTTCAAGATGATATCTTCCTTATATGTAGTGAACCAGAAAAACATATTCTGGAAATAGATGATTTTTTTAATGATGCGCTTCGTAAAGGTATTGATATTTTTGAAACGATATCAACACGAGAAGAAGAAGAGGTTCACAAAAGCGCCGAAGAAGTAGAAAAAGAATTGGAACAACTTATCACTGCAAAGCATGGTGAGAGTCTTGACCCTATCAAAAAATATTTAAAAGAAATTGGAAAAACTCCTTTGCTTAAATTTGAAGAAGAAATTATTCTTGCTAAGTCATACGAAAAAGGAAGTGAAAAAGCAAAAGAAAAACTTATTAAAGCAAATTTACGTTTGGTTGTGTCCATTGCAAAAAAATATCTTGGTCGAAGATTGTCATTCTTAGATTTAATTCAGGAAGGTAATAAAGGGCTTATTCGAGGAGTAGAAAAATACAATTGGAGAAGAGGATTTAAATTTTCTACCTATGCAACATGGTGGATTCGACAGGCCATCACTCGTGCAATTGCTGATCAGTCTCGTACCATTCGTATTCCTGTTCATATGGTAGACCAGATTAATCGTTTTTATAAGACGCAAAGAAAACTTACACAAAAACTCGGGAAAGAGCCAACAGTAAAAGAAATTGCAAAAGAAATGTTGGTAACAACTGATGAAATTGAGAATCTTATGAAGATTTCTCAACAGCCAAAATCTTTATCGACCCCAGTTGGAGATGATAAAGAAGCAACGCTTGAACAGTTTGTAAGCGATCAGTCACAACCAACACTTTATGATAAGGTCTCCAAAGAACTTTTGAAAGAGGCAATGAATAAAGTACTTGAGACACTTTCTCCAAGAGAGAAAAAAGTTCTTATTATGCGCTTTGGACTTGATGATGGTAAACCAAAAACACTTGAGGAAGTTGGAAAAGAATTTAAGGTTACGCGAGAACGTATTCGACAAATCGAAGCAAAAGCTATTCGAAAATTAAAGCATCCAACTCGTGCTCGTAAACTAAAAGACTTCCTTGATTGATGTCGTTTATAGTACACACCGCTAATGCGTTTTTTATGGCTTCATAATAGTCTAAAAATGGGTTTTTGCGGCTTATAAGCCGCTGTGTTTAATCTCTTACTTATATATCCTTCATCATGGAAGCCATGAAAGGAAATTTTGTATATCTAAAAATTGGCAAACGAATTGCTGAAATACGAAAGAAGCAAAGCATATCTCAAGATCATCTTGCATTTATTGCTGATATGGACAGAACTTATCTCACGCGTCTTGAAAAAGGAAAGGCTAATCCCTCTGTCCGCACACTCCATAAAATTGCTCGGAAGTTAAAAGTAAAAGTATCTACCCTTCTCCGTGATATCTAATAACTAAACTAGATTTTTATTTTGATAAATGATATGCTGATACCATATGAAAACATCAGGATTTATGCATTCAATAAATGCATCAGAAACCCCAAAACTTCTCGCACTTCCCGTTGTAATAATTGTATGTGCTCTCACTGTTGTTCTGGGAGGTGTTGGAGGATTTATGATGGTAAAAAAATCTCCTGTGACTACTAATAGCGCCGGAAAAGGTGTATCAGTACAAACAGATAAAGCTGCCGGTGTTGCAGATAAAAAAACATTTAAAGATAGTGCTGAGGGAATATTAAAAGAAGGTGGACTAGAAGGCGAAGGCAACTTTCATCTAGAACGTCCTGGAGGAGTGTCACAAAATGCATATCTTACTTCAAGCACTGTTGATTTAAGTAAATATATTGGAAAAAAAGTAAAAGTATGGGGTCAAACATTTACTGGACAAAAAGCTGGGTGGTTAATGGACGTAGGGTTAGTTGAAATTCAATAAATTTTAATGATTCAATTTGAAAACGTAACTAAATCATATCCTCTTGGAGTTGCAGCTCTTGATGATGTGTCTTTTACCATTGAAAGAAATGAATTTACATTTCTTGTTGGTACTTCTGGTGCTGGAAAAACTACTATTCTGAATCTCATTTTAGGAGACCTGTATCCAAACTCTGGAACTGTCATCGTAAATGATGTCGATATATCCAATAAAAAATGTAAGGGAATTGAAGACTTGAGAAAACATATTGGAGTTGTATTTCAAGATTTTAAAATTCTTCAGGATAAAGATGTATTTGAAAATATTGCACTAGGACTTCATATCCAAAAACTTTCGATAAAAAAAATAAAAGAACAGGTAAGAGAGGTGCTTACTCTGGTTGGATTAGAGGAGAGAGATCACTATTTCCCTGTTCAACTTTCAGCGGGAGAGTTACAGCGTGTTGCGATAGCTCGTGCGCTCTGTGGCGATAGACAGATTATTTTAGCCGATGAACCAACGGGTAACCTAGATCCAAAAACAACTTGGGACATCATGAAAATATTCAAAAAAGTAGAAGAATATAAAACGATTATTATTGCTACCCACAATACCGATGTGGTAAATAGCATGAAAAAAAGAGTTATCGTTCTTAAAAAAGGAAAATTGATTAAGGATATGAAAAAAGGAGGATATGAACTATGAAACAATTATTGATATCTATACGAAGGACTCCTTTCCAATCTCTTGCTGTATTTTCATCACTTATTCTCACACTGTTTCTTTCTCTACTTCTTATATTTTGTATTAACTTTCTGTATGGACTATTAGGATATGTTGAATCACGACCACAAGTAACTATTTACTTTCAAAATGAAGTTTCAGAATCAAGTATTATCAATGTAAAAAACGATTTAGAAAAATCAGGAAAAGTAGAATCTGTTAAGTACATGTCAAAAAATGACGCATATTCGTTATATAAACAATTGAATAAAGATAATCCACTTTTACTTGAAATGGTCACTCCAGACGTACTTCCTGCCTCACTTGAAATTTTTGCAAAAAAACCCGCCTACCTTCCAGAGATTGCAACCTATTTAAACGGAGTTACCGGTAAAGATGAGGTAAATTTTCAAAAAAATGTAGTTGATAAATTGCTTTCGCTTACTTCAGTAGTTCGTACTATGTCGCTCGCCTTTTTTGTTTTCCTTATGATGTCAACAATTATTATATTGATGACGATTACTCACTTTAAAGTCGCTTTAAAAAAGGAAGAAATAGAACTCCTCAGACTCATGGGGGCATCAACTGGATATGTGAGAAAGCCTTTCATGGACCAATCTTTATTCCTGGGATTTGTATCTTCCACCGTTGTTTATCTCGTTTTTGGAGGAATTCTCTTCCTTATCTATCCATCAATACAAGGGTATCTGAGTGGTATTCAATCTCTATTTGTTGACATCGGACCCTATCAACTTACCGTATGGCCATTGTCATTTTTATATGCTGGTGGTTTATATATTCTCCTTACTGGATTTGGTATGGGAATCGCAGGGCTTGCAACCTACTTTGCCACACGAAAATACCTTGCAATCCAAAGAAGCTAAGCTCCAAAAAAATGTATAATACAGTATGTCTTTTGTAAAAAAATGTACAATTTTTTTTATCTTCATAAGTGTTATTTGCGCCAGTTCTTTTGTCTTAGCACAAACGAGTGAATCTGACCAACAGAAACGCATCGATGAATTAAAACAAAAACTTACGAACATTGGAAATCAAAAAAAAACTCTCAGCTCACAGATTCAGCAGATGGATACTCAAATCTCCCTTACAACTATACAAATACAAAGCTCAGAAAAAAAAATCATCGAGACACAAAATGAAATAGAAAAATTAGGATCGCGCATTGACAATCTCGACTCATCTCTTAATACGCTAAGTAAACTTCTTCTCAAACAAGTTGTGAGAGGATATAAAACACAATCTGTATCTCTTGTCGAAATACTATTTGAAGCACATGATATAAGCGACCTTACCAATAAAATAAAATATCAACATGCGACTCAAAATAATAATCAAAAATTATTAGTACAGGTCCAGGAAGCGAAAGCAAGTTATGAAGAACAGAAGGTCGTTCGAGAACAAAAGAAACAAGAGCTTGACCAGTTAGTAATAAGTTTGAATGCACAAAAGGATGCACTTAAAACTCAACAAGTTCAAAAAGAGAGACTTCTTGCAGAAACAAATAATGATGAAAGCACCTATCAAACACTCCTCGCTCAAGCTGAGGCACAGTTGAAAGGTTTCGGCAGATTCGTCGCAAACCAAGGAGGTTCTTCTTTGCTTTCAAATCAAACATCATGTGATGATTGGGGATGCTACTATAACCAAAGAGATTCACAATGGGGTGGCAATTCTCTCAATAACACAGGATACACTCTTGCTTCAGACGGGTGTCTTGTTACCTCAATGGCAATGGTTTATACACATTTTGGTCATAGAAATGTGACTCCTCAAACTATCAACAGCAACCCTTTTAATTTCGCATCTTACTATCCTGCATATCTAAATATGACAATTGTGGCAGATGGTACAACCTCTACCCGTGTCTATTCTGCTATTGATAGCGAACTCAGTAATGGACGACCTGTCGTTGTGGGAATTAGTTATGATGGAGGACCAAATCCAGATCATTTCTTAGTCCTAATTAGTGGTTCAAATGGTGACTATAAGATGAATGATCCTTATACACAAAATGGGCATAATATTCCTTTTACTGATCATTATTCAGTTGGTAGTATTAGGACAATAAACAAGGTTAATATGTAACTTGGTTACATATACCAATAATGTGATTTAATTCTCCTTGTAGCAACTTAAAATGCAATAAATGTGGTTTATAATCCCTTGCATTGTTTTTCACAATATTTCTTAATATAAATCATGTCGTATTTAGGACGCTTTTCTATTTACTTCATTATATTGTTATTTTTTATCCTTACTTATCCACTCCCAGTTAAGTCATCTATTGTTTTGAATGAAGTCGCCATCCAGCCAAATCAAGTAGTGGAGCTCTACAACACTGCATCAACAAGTGCTGATATTTCTTCTTGGTATATTGATGATGCCGGAGGAACAACCTACTATACTATTTCCTCTCAAACCATTATTCCTCCCCAATCCTGCTTACTTTTCAGTTCGGATTTTAACTTTAATAAATCGTCAGCAGATGTTGTTCGATTATTTGATAACTCATACCCACCAACCTCTTCTTCTGCAAAATTAATCGAACAGTATTCCTATACAAAAGCTCCTGATAGTAATTACTCATTTAGCAAGAAAAAAGATGGAGGAACTGAGTGGCAAACAACCATTTCTTCTCTTGGATTATTTAATGAAACTCTAACAAATTGTATTCCCACCACCACCCCAACTCCCCTCCCCACTGAAACTCCAGCACCAAATCCAACTGCAACTCTAATACCTTCTTCAGAACCAACACAAACTCCTACTCCAACTCCATTAATTGATTATCAAAATATATATATTTCTGAAATATATCCTTATCCCTTAACTGGAGAAAATGAATGGATTGAGATTTATAATGGAAATAATATTCAAGTAAATTTAGATCATTGGTATATTGATGATATTGAGAATGGTGGGTCTACTCCAAAATCTTTTACTTTGGTTCTGGAACCTTTTACATATGGTGTAATAGATATGTCATCTTCACTCTTTAATAATGGTGGAGATAATGTGCGACTGCTCAATCATGATAAGATCGAAAAGGATAGTATGGAATATGGGAAAATAACTCAAGGAAAAAGTATGGGTCGTATTTCTTTTTTAGAAGAGTCATACTGCGAACAAGATGCATCAAAAAACACTGCAAATTCTTCCTGCATTTTAGAACCAACACAAATAGTATCTTTACAAACTACTAACAACAAAACAATGCTATCGACACAGAAAATAGTTTCCCCGGCAAAAAAATCAACGAATTTATCCACACAACAAACAACTACTTCTGAGATGAATCCAAACTCTAAAACAGCATCTTCAAAACAAGTCGGAGAAGTACTAGGTATGCAGACAAAAGAAACGAACAATGCCTCTCTTACTCCTTATTTGTCTGGCGTTTCTTTCTCATATAGTCTTTTGACTATTGTTTCTGTCTTCATTAAAATGAAGAATGCATAAGAAAATGGATATATTTTATTATTGGTTCCCGCCAGTTGCATGGATGGGAATTATTTTTTATATGTCTTCGCAAAGAAGCATCTCTCTCACATCTCACGTTACTACTGATTTTGTAACATTTAAAACTCTTCACATGATCGAATATGCGTTCCTTTTTTTTCTTTTCTATCGAGCGTTTCAGTCGTCAAAGTATATTAAAGATAATATAAGCGTACTATGCGCATTTTTTATGACAATGTTTTATAGTCTCACAGATGAATTTCACCAACTCTATATCGCAACACGTCAAGGTCGTTTGAGAGATGTTTTATTTGATGTAGTCGGCATACTTATCATGTATGTTATCATTAAGAAGATACGACTTATCCAAAAACTGTTATGAACTTTCTCTTGAATAAAATCCGTCATTTCTTCATCCCTCGTGAAGAAAATAATTATCATGCTCATTCACTTCATACAAGCATGCTTTCGGTCTATTTGCTTGTTGCTATCATGCTTGTATTTGTTAGTAAAAATGTTCCTTCTTTTTCAAATGTACTTGGAGTAGCAACGGATATTTCTATTCCTAAATTATTAACGCTTACAAATGAAGAGCGCACAAAACTTGGTCTTCCAGCACTCCAATCAAATAATCAGCTAACTCAAGCAGCAGAAAAAAAGGCAGCGGACATGTTTAAAAAGGACTATTGGTCTCATTTTGCACCAGATGGTGGGAGTCCATGGGATTTTATTAAACAATCTGGATATCAATATGAATATGCAGGAGAAAATTTAGCAAAAAATTTTCTATATTCAAAAAATGTTGTAGATGCATGGATGAACTCACCAACACATAAAGAAAATATTGTAAAAAAAGACTATACAGAAGTCGGATATGCAGTGGTTAATGGTATGCTAGGAGGCGAAGAAACAACTCTTGTTGTACAAATGTTTGGAGCCCCTCTGAATAAGACAATGACAAAAACTGAGCAAGTTCCAGAATCGACGCAAAAGGATGTTCCAGTTGTACAAGAGGTTCAAAAACCAGCAGTCTTAGGGCAGTCACAAAAACAGGCTGGAGTCGTAAATGGAAAACACCTTGCTTATGACATTAACATTGTTTTCATCGCATTTATTGCGGGAGCACTTCTTCTTGATTTTACCGTTGCATCAAAACTCAACATACTTCATTTACGAGGAAAACATCTTGCACATTTATTATTCTTAGGATTTATAAGTTTGGGAATTCTCCTTATTCTCAAACAAGGAGCAATCCTTTAATAAATTATGAATCACCTTATTCATGCGGTACAGAAAGAGTTAAAAAAACACATGTTTGATTACTTACTTCTCTGTACAGGTGGTGTTATTTTTCTTCTTTTTTTACGATTATTTCAAGGATATCGAACTTATAGTTTTATGATTATTTGTTTGTTCGTTGGATTCTACGTATTCTGGGGGCAATACCACCACACAAAGACAGGAAGAGTTCGTCTCTCTCATATAGTAGAATATATCCTTATTGGATTTACTATTTTGTTTTTACTCTTGTTATTCATTCAACCATAACAATATACTATGAAAGGAATTATACTTGCAGGAGGCTTGGGAAGTAGACTCTATCCATTAACATATGCTACAAATAAACATCTTCTTCCTGTGTATGACAAACCAATGATCTATTATCCTATTCAAACATTGGTGAATGCAGGAATTAAGGAAATATTAATCATTGTTTCAGGACCACATTCAGGACACTTTATTCCTGTGTTAAAAAATGGAAAGGAATTTGGAGTTGAGCATATTGAATTTGCCTACCAGGAAAAGCCAGATGGAGGCATTGCAGATGCTCTTGCTATAGCGCGTAATTTTGCTGAGGGAGACTCTATTACGGTTATCTTAGGAGACAACACAACCGATGCGGATATTTCTAAACCTGTAAAAAACTTTAAAGAAGGTGCTTCTATATTCTTAAAACGAGTACCAAACCCAAATAAATATGGAGTACCTCGTTTTGATGAAAAGGATCCAACAAAAATAGTGGAAATACTCGAAAAACCAAAAGATCCTCCATCTGACTTTGCTGTCACTGGAGTGTATATCTATGACAAGAATGTGTTTGAGATAATCAAAACCTGTAAACCTTCATGGCGCGGAGAATTGGAGATTACCGATGTTAATAATGCCTATTTAAAGCTTGGTAAACTCACATGGGCAGAACTTAATGGATATTGGCTTGACGCAGGAAGCTTCAACACATTATACTTAGCTAATAAATATTGGACTGAAAAGAAAAATCCGTCCATTAAAAACATTTCTATCGAATAATTATGGACACAATGCAGATTTTGCTTATTATAACCCTTGGGACAACAACCGTTTTTTCTGTAATAATTGGCATTCAACTTATCCTTGTTTTGAAAGAACTCAAAAAAACATTGGCAACAGTAAACAAGATAACCACTGGTTTTGAGTCTATTGGTGTAGGAATGGAAAAGGGATTTGAAGAAATATCTGGATTTATGAATGGTTTTAAAGCACTTTTTAAGTTGTTTGAGCTCGTGTCTCCTAAAAAAAATGACAAAAAATGAACCTGGTGTAAAGAACTTTTGGAATGGGTTTTTGGCAGGAGGCGCTGTTGCCGGACTCGTTTTGTATGCGTTTGGAACAAAAAATGGAAGAAATGGGCTTCGAGTGCTTCTTTCATTTTCTGAAGATTTAGATACAAATATTCATAAGATTTTCTCCCACACTCAACCTCAAAATTCAAAAAAATCAATAAAAAATCAAGGGTCAATGCTGGAGACAGTGACGACGATCCTTGATAAAATACAATATGCATCAAAACACGCTTGACTTTTCTTTATATATAATGTATAAATAGGAGTTTTTCACAACCCCCCGTATTTGAGGGGATTGTTTTTGTTATCATAAAATTTTGCTCTACCAAAGAACGATGCGAAACCTCAAAGCCCAATCTAACTCCCTGTCACAAATTTTCCTCGGGAAAGAAGAAAACAATCTAAAGGAACTCAACTTGATTGAAATACAGAAGGAGTCTTGGGAAAAACTCCTTGATAAAGAGGTACGAGACATTCTCCAAGAATTTTTTCCAATTGAAGACTACACAGGAAAAAAATTTGCTCTTTACTTCGAAGATTTGTACTACGACAAGCCTCGCTACACAATCGATTTATGTTTTAAGAAAAAACTTACCTACGATTTCCCAGTCTATGTAAAAGTAAGACTTGTAAACAAAAAAACAGGAACAGAAAAAAGACAAGATGTCTATTTCTTTAATCTTCCAAAAATGACTTCACGTGGCACTTTCATCATTAATGGAATTGAGCGTGCAATCATTAATCAAATCGTCAGATCTCCTGGCGCATACTTCACCGCAGAAATTGATAAAACATCCGGATTAACTCTTTATAATGCAGAGGTACGACCATATATCGGATCTTGGCTTGACTTTACCATCAGTAAAAATGGAACGATTGAGGGAAAGATTAATAAGAAAAGAAAATTCTTAGCATCTGCATTCCTTCGAGTCTTTGATAATGAAACAACAACTGAAATACTTGAACACTTTAAAGACCTTGATCAAACACTTCTTGATAAATATATTCTTCCAACATTTAAAAAGGATAAGACAAAATCAAAGGATGAGGCTGTTCTTGAACTTTACCGAAAAATAAAGCCAGGAGAGCCACTTGTTCTTGAGAATGCCTACGAAACGCTTAACAGTCTGTTTTTTAACCATAGAAGATACTCTCTTGCAGACGTTGGACGATATAAGATAAATAAAAAACTTGGATTGAATCAACCAATTGATAAAGATCACCATATTTTGTCCAAGGAAGATGTTATCGCTATTTTGAAATATCTCGTACAACTTACACTAGACAAGGGCTCATTTGATGATATTGATCATTTGGGAAATCGAAGATTAAAGACTGTCGGAGAATTAGTTGGCACATACGGAATTCGTGTTGGAATGGTACGCACAGAAAAAGAGATTAAAGAAAGAATGAGTTTAGTGCCATCTGATACGTTCCCAACTCCATCCCAGATAATCAATTCAAAGCCAATTATTATGGCAATTAATTCGTTCTATCGAACGAATCAGTTGTCTACAATAGTTGACCAGACCAATCCTCTTTCAGAAGTGGACAATTTACGAAGAATCACAGTTGGAGGACCAGGTGGAATTGAGAAAGAAAGAGCATCATTCTCTATCCGAGATATTGCCGCATCTCAATATGGACGTATTTGTCCAATTAGATCTCCAGAAGGACCTAACATTGGTGTTGTAACTTACATGGCAATGTTTAGCAAGATCAACAAATTTGGATTCTTGGAAACACCATATAAAAAGATTGAAAAAGTAACAACAGGTGGAAAAACAAAAGTTATTTCTGCACAACAAGTAGTTGGTATTTCTGCTTCTCTTATTCCTTTCTTGCAAAATGATGATGCTTCAAGAGCACTCATGGGTACACACATGCAATGTCAGGCAGTCCCACTTATTAAACCATCTGCCCCATTTGTCGGCACTGGTACAGAAGAAAAAATTGCACAAGCATTAGGAAGAACTGTTCTTGCAGAAGAAGATTCAACAGTTGAATATGTCGATGCAAAACGAGTACTTCTTAAAGGAAAAAGTGGCAAAAAATATGACTACGAACTTGAGCGTTTCATGAGAACAAACAAAGACGTTATTTTTGATCAGAAGCCACGTGTTGAACTTGGTGAAAAGATTAAAAAAGGTTCAGTTGTTATTGATGGTCCTGCAACCAACGATGGAAAACTTGCTCTCGGACAAAATCTTGTTGTTGCTTATACATCATTTAACGGACTTGGATACGAAGACGGATTTGTAATCTCAGAACGCGTAGTAAAAGAAGATCTTCTTACTTCTATCACAAGTGAAGAATTTATCGCAGATCTTATCGATACAAAACTTGGTCCTGAAGAATTAACTCGAGATATTCCAAATGTCCGAGAAGAAGTCTTAGGAAATCTTGATAAAGAAGGACTTGTTGTTATCGGTACAAAAATGAAAAGTGGAGATATTCTTGTTGGAAAAGTTGCTCCAAAAGGTGAAAAAGAATTAACTGCAGAAGAACGATTGCTTCGTGCAATCTTCGGAGAAAAAGCAAAAGATGTAAAAGACACTTCCCTTCGTATGCCATACGGTAAACAAGGTGTTGTGGTCAATGTTGAAACAATCGATAGTAAAAAAGATCCAAACGAATTGGAACCAAGTGTTATTAAAAGAATAATAGTTAATACAGCAGAACTTCGAAAAATAACAATCGGAGATAAGCTTGCAGGACGACATGGTAACAAAGGTGTTATCTCACGAATTCTTCCAGAATGGGACATGCCTTATCTTGCCGATGGAACACCAGTTGATGTTATTATCTCCCCTCTTTCCATTCTTGCTCGTATGAATTTGGGTCAGTTGTTTGAAACATTGCTTGGATTTATTGCTCAATCAAATAATTGGAGAATAGTTGCTCCAGTTTTTGAAAAAATTGAAGAAAAATTCATCACAGAAGAATTGGTAAAACTTGGTATTCCATCAGACGGAAAAGTAACTCTATATGATGGAAAAACAGGAAAGAAATTCGATAGAACAGTACTTGTTGGCACCGGATATATTCTCAAACTTATTCACATGGTTGAGGATAAATTCCATGCCCGATCTGTTGGACCATACTCACTTGTTTCTCAACAGCCTCTTGGAGGAAAGTCACAAATGGGAGGACAACGTTTCGGAGAAATGGAAGTCTGGGCACTTGAGTCACATCGAGTTCCAGCAACTTTACAAGAAATGCTTACCATTAAATCTGATGATGTGCGAGGAAGAACGAAGGCATTTGAATCGATCATTAAGGGAATTGAAATTCCACAATCAAATGTTCCAGAATCATTCCACGTACTTTTGAAAGAATTGAACGCATTGGGATTATCAATTGATTACATCAAATAACCTATGGAGGAAGAATTTGTATTGGATTTCTCAGGCCTAAAGATCCGTCTTGCATCCCCAGAAGATATCTTAAAATGGTCCAAGGGAGAAGTCACTAAACCAGAAACGATTAACTATCGTACATTTCGTGCAGAAAAAGACGGGTTATTTGATGAACGCATCTTTGGTCCTACTAAAGATTTTGAGTGTTACTGTGGAAAATATAAACGAATTCGCTATAAGGGAATTATTTGTGATAGATGTGGAGTTGAAGTAACAACCTCTGCTGTTCGACGTGAACGCATGGGTCATATAAAACTCGCAACACCTATTTCACATATTTGGTATTTTAAAGGCGCATCTACTCCTTTAAGTATTGTTCTTGATGTTCCTCCACAAGCCTTAGAAAAGATTATTTATTATGCTTTGTATTTGGTTACTGGCATCGATAAAGAATTACAAAAAAAGACAGTACATGAACTTGATGGAATGGCAAAAGAAGAAATAAAGAAATTAGATGAAGAATATGAAGTAAAGAAAACAGATTTAAAGAAATCATTTATTCAACAAAAAGAGGTTGTTGTAAAAAAGATTACTAATAAAGAGCAAAAAGAACTTGCAACTCAAGAAATTGATTTGCGAGAAAGAGAAAAATTTAGACTGCTTTCAGACAAATATATCGAGGACAAAGCAAAAAGAACTGCATTCCTTGATCGTGTTGTCAAAACAGTAAAAGCTTTAAAGGTAAACGACACATTGGAAGAAGAAGATTATCTATTCCTGAGAGAAAAAGATATTGAAGCATTTGTCACGGTTGGAATGGGAAGTGAAGTAGTATATGACCTTCTCTCCACAACAGACTTCAAGAAAAAATATGAAGAAGCAGTAGAAGAACTTGAAAAAGCAAAGGGTGAAAGAAGAAATAAATTATTGAAGAAAGTTCGTATCTTAGAATCATTCCTTAAAGGAAATGTACAACCAGCATGGATGGTATTAACAGTACTTCCTGTTATTCCTCCAGATTTGCGCCCTGTTGTCCAACTTCCAGGTGGAAAGTTTGCGACTTCAGATTTGAACGACTTTTATCGAAGAGTCATTAATAGAAACAATCGCTTAAAACAGTTAATTGATTTGGGTGCTCCAGAAATCATTCTCAGAAATGAAAAGAGAATGTTACAAGAAGCAGTCGATTCATTACTTGATTTACAAAAATCTAGAGGAAGAGCGCGCACACAAGGCGTAGCATCAAAAGTCCAGAAATCACTTTCTGATATTTTGAGAGGAAAACAAGGACGATTTAGACAGAACCTTCTTGGAAAACGTGTTGATTATTCAGGACGTTCTACAATTGCAGTAGGTCCAGAACTTAAAATCAATCAATGTGGTATCCCAAGAGAAATGGCTATCGAACTTTTCAAGCCTCATCTTCTTCATGAAATCATTGTTCGAGGACTTGCACCAAATATTAAAAGTGCAAAGAATTTCCTTGAACTTAGAGAACCAGTTGTATACGATATCTTGGAAGAAATAACGAAAGATCATCCAGTACTCTTAAACCGTGCACCAACATTACACAAATTGTCAGTGCTTGGTTTCTATCCAGTACTTACTGATTCTTATGTTATTAAGCTTCATCCAGCGGTCTGTGCAGGATATAATGCAGACTTTGATGGAGATGCTATGGGAGTCTTTGTTCCTCTTTCCACAACAGCAATCAATGAAGTTAAAAGTAGAATGATGGCACATCAAAATCTTTTGAAACAATCTGATGGTACTCCAATTGCTCTTCCTATCAAGGAAATGGCTTTGGGTATTTACTATCTCACAACACTTGATGCTCATGCAAATCAGCCAGATGAAGAGCTTGCGATATTTTCAAGTGAAAATGAAGCAATCAGTGCATATCATATTGGAAAAGTAACCTTAAGAAAACCAGTAATGGTAAGTATCGAGGGCAA
>JAPLYQ010000052.1 GCA_026395475.1 Candidatus Roizmanbacteria bacterium
GCTCTATAGGTGTTATATACCGTTTGATGCATGATGCCTAGATCAAAATAATTTGCGTATAACGTATGATATCGAAGAATAGTAAGGTAGGAAAAATAGCTGATGTATGCTAAAACAAAAAAGGCAAGTATTAAAACTGCCCAGTGTTTCTTAAAAAATGCTTTCATTGGTTCACAATAGTATACTATTTTGCTTAATAATACCTTAAAGAATCCTGTTTATTTGTTTCCTGAGTGAAATTTTTGATGTATCTCTCGTAATCTTGGGTTAGTCACGTGAGTATAAACCTGAGTTGTTGAAACATTCTTGTGACCAAGCATTTCCTGAACACTACGCAAATCTGCTCCTTGCTCAAGTAAGTCGGTTGCGAAGCTGTGACGAAGTGCATGAGGGCTAAAATGCTTAACAATACCGGCCAGCTTTCGATATTTATCAACAAGCCTTTCCACAGAACGTACAGATAGTCTCATCTTTTCTGGAGTTAGACCCTCTTCAGGTTTAGGACCCGAGTACCGTATAAAAAGTGCAGAATAGGGGTCAGATCGCTTTGCGAGATATTCCTTTAATCTTATTTTTGCATGTTCAGAAAGAAATACGATTCGCAATTTTCTCCCTTTTCCTAATACACTAAATTCCCCACGATCAATATTAATGTCTTCTTTGTTTAAAGTAACGAGTTCGGACACACGAAGACCTGTTGAAAAAAGAACCTCAAGAATAGCACGATCTCTAAGTCCGGGTTCTTCTGTTGTATCTACACTATCAAAAATTCTATGCAGTTCTTCTGGAGATAGAAATTTTATCTCTCGTTCTTTTTGTTTACCAAGTTCGATCATCTCAGGAGTCATAACCTTTATTTTTTGTCTTATGAGAAATTTAAAAAATGAACGAAGAGCAATCAAAAAATAGTTTTGTGTTTGTCGAGAAATACTTCCTTTAAATTTATTTTTATATGTATGTGAAAGATATAATCTAAAACTGCGAATTGTCTCTTCATTGATTTCTTCGACTGTGAGATGTTGATCTTGAGAGAGAAGCCATCCTTCAAAAAATTTAAGATAGTAGCTATACATTTTAACCGTTTTGATAGAAAGATTTCTATCAAGTTCACAGTACTCAAGAAATCGTAAAATGGCTTCTTTTAATAGCATTTAGTCATTATACTGCATTTCTTTGACTATAGATTAAACGACGTTAGCCTCTCTATCTTTTTTCAGAAAGAATAAGATAAGAGCCGGCGAAGATACTTACTGCACTAATGATAAGTATTACACTCAACTGCTCACCAAAAAAAGGAATTGCAAAAAGAGCAGCCGAAAGGGGAGAAAGATAGGTTGTCAATGAAGCAATAAATGCTGATACATGTTTAAGACTCCACTGATACAGAAAGAAAAATATAACAGAATTTATAATCGCCAAGGCAAGTAAACTCCCCATTACTGGAAAACTACTATGGATAAACTGCATAACGGTAGAAGTAATAGATGTTTTGGTGATAAAAAAACTCACACAGCTTATGAGAAGAGCAGTCATGAAGTTTGTAACCAAAAAAAGTGATGGCTCGAATTTTTTACTCAGTCGTTTTGTATATATTGCATAAAGTGCCCATGAAAAAACAGCACAAATAATAAGTATATTCCCCTGGAAAGTCCCTATGGAATGAATAAGACTTCCTCCCTGCATAGACCTTGATATAAGAAGTGATGATCCCCCAAAACAGACCAGCATGCTAACCATACGTTGAACAGAAATTTTTTCCCTATATAACAAAAAGCCAACAACAGTGACGATGACAGGAGTAAGAAGATAAAAAAGTTGAGATACAATACTCGTTGTATATTGGACCCCAACAACAAAAAAGAAAACATTACCACTGAATAAAAGACCAGCAGGAATAATATATGCCAAATTTTTGATTGTTAATTTTTTTATGTTTTTTACCAAAAGTGGACTAACAAATAAAAATGCCAATCCAAATCGAATGAAAAGAACCTGATATGAGGAGAATTCTCTTAGGGCTATCTTCATAAACAGTGGAGCAATACCACCAATAGTACCCGTTACAATAAGTGCCAAAATTGCTTTCATCCGAGTGGAGAGAATCATATTTATGAATTGTATCAAATCAGACTGCTTTATATATTCCCCGAAGGTAGAGATTTTTAAATGCATCAAAGTCTGTCCCTTGTTTTCCCAGTTCTTTTTTTGCTTCTAATAAATCATGTTCTTCAGGCAAAATGAGTGCAGGATTATATTTTTCTAAAAATTCAAATTTTACCCATCTCCCCACTAATTCAAAAAAATCAAGAGGTGTCATTTTAGAATGAGGAAATAACCGCTGCGCTTCCTTTAAAAAAGTTGCTTGAGGTGCAGCTGCATGGACCATTTCTTCTGATAGCACATTTAAAAAGTGGTTAACGGAAATTGTTGATTCATCTGGTTTACGAATGATAACGGCTGTTGCTTCGTTAGAACCATGTGGGAAAATGGTAAGACCGGTACTATCATGTTCACTCTCTGGACCATTATATTGTGATCCTCGATTCAGAGCTGATGTAAGAAGAGAGTCAACAGGAAGTGCTTTTTTCTCTGCTTTCACCATATATTTTTCAACAAATCCTTCATATTCACTTTCCGCAGCAAAATGGACAAGATGAGGAACTCGTTTTATACGCAAAACGTCTTCCATTGTGGCTGGAAGAATGGGGGATTGCAACATGAACCGAGAAAGCTCTATCGAAAGTGCACTTGCTTGCTTTCGAACGTCTGGAGATATACCCGCTCCCTCATGTAGAAAGTTTGTGAGTAAGAAACTGGTTTGACTAAAATTTTCACTCATATGTTAATTGTATCAAACCATATCATGTCATGCAGATATATTACAGAATTTTTAATGCGGTATAATGAATACACTTTTATAAAATTATTTATTAATTATTTTTTACTCATATGAAAATATCATCAGTCCATGCACAAGAGATATTAGATAGTCGCGGAAACCCAACAATAGAATGTATTACTACACTCGAGAATGGAATTACTGGATGGGCAGCGGTGCCATCAGGCGCTTCCACTGGTAAATATGAGGCAGTTGAGCTTAGAGATGGAGATCCAAAAAGATATCTTGGTCAGGGAGTTTTACAAGCCGTTGAAAATGTAAATAGTAAAATCAATGAAGCTGTAAAAGGAATTGATGCTGCTGAACAAGAAGTATTAGATAAAAAAATGATTGAACTGGACGGAACAGAGAATAAAGCAAACCTTGGTGCAAATGCGATTCTTTCAGTTTCATTAAGTGCGGCACGAGCAGAAGCAAATAGTGAGAAGAAACCTCTCTATGCTTATCTCTCAAAATTTAATCCTGATTTCAAAGGAGTTTATACCATGCCAATTCCAGAAATGAATGTTATGAATGGTGGGAAACATGCAAACTGGGCAACCGATATCCAAGAATATATGTTATTTCCAATTGGAGCATCATCAGTTGTTGAAGCAGTTCGCATGAATGCTGAAATTTATCAAAATCTAAAAAAGATTGTTAAATCAAAAGGATCTGCTATTTCCATTGGAGACGAGGGCGG
>JAPLYQ010000048.1 GCA_026395475.1 Candidatus Roizmanbacteria bacterium
ATGTAGTTGTTCAAACTCTTATTTCTGGAGCACGGGTTGCAAAAAAGACAGATGCGCCTATATATGCAGCACTTGTAGATCACCGTGACTACAGATGGAGTCCCATCGCTGTTTTTCATGGAGGTACTATTACAACTCCAATTCCGCTTTCTGCACTTTTTGCATATGACCCAACGCAAATTTATCAAAACGGCGTACCGGAGATGAAAGTTTTGGAAGACAGGTCTCTTCTAAATGATTTGTTTAATGAAAACAGAATTCAGATGGATGAAATGTTGAAACGTAATCCAGACTTTTATATGACTCAAAAAACACAGAATCCCCATTCAATCCTCTTCTCTACTGATGTGCGCTCACCACGTATACGATATCCCAACCTAAGTGGTCCTAACACGATGTTTAGAGTAAGAGTTCCATATGAAAAAGAAGGTGGGAATATAACAGGGATTAACCCTCAGCATTTGGAAAGTTCTTTTGCCCAAGTGCAATATCCAATAAGTCACACAATTGGATCAAGCGCTGGAAAACCATTCAATGCAACAAGGAATCTTATCATTGAGACACCAAATCTAGACTTAAGTCGTGAAGTTGCAGGCAAATTGGTAAAAAAAGAATGGATGCGCCCTTGGATTGAACAAGAAGGTGGAAACATCATAGTCGCACAAGTAGCACACGCAAAGACAGAACATGCTGAAACGATGAAGATCTAATGGGAGAAAAACACTCAATGACGCTCTAATAACAGTTTATTTATTGCAGATACGCCTTTTTGAACGTTTCAAAATCTACTTCTTTTTTCCCTTCTAGTTGCACTTGTGTGATAGTTGGCTTCCCACCTTTAAGTTCTACTTTCGTTATCTTCAATCTTTTCTCCCCCTCTTTCAAAGGAATCATGGTCCAAAGCCCTGGCCAAGGAGAAAGCGCTCTAAAAATATTAAACATTGCACTGCTCAAATTAAAGGAAGAAGGGGTTCCATATTTTGCAAAATACTCAGAAATAATAGAAGGAAGCTCATCTTTTGTAAGCTCTTCACCACGTACCATTTTTTGAACAATAAGATAGGGAAGAAATCCTTGTTCTTTGGTCAATAGTCGTGTAAAAGTTGCTTTAGTATGGTCCTGTTCTTTTTTATGCAAAGCTCCATTCACCAATAATTGTATATTCTTTTTGAATAGCTTATAGCCTATGTCAGAGAGATTCTTTTTGAGAGTTTCTTGTGTATCGGTTGGTTGAATACTATATTCCTCTTGTTCGATAATTTGGCCATGATCCATGCGACTATCCATCTCCATGAGGCTAACTCCAGTCTTTATGTCTCCAAGAAGGAGGGAATATACAATAGGAGCGGTGCCACGATATAAAGGAAGGAGCGATGGATGGACGTTCCAAAAGCCCCAACGAGGAATTTTAAGGATTTTTTCAGGAAGAATTGCACCATATGCATACAAAAGAACAAGATCAACATCTTTCAACTGCGTATCTACATTATTGAGATTTTCAAAAACAGGAATGGTATTTTTTTGTGCAAAAAGCTTCACTGGAGTAGAGGTGAGGATTTGTTTTCTTCCAGCTGGCCTGTCAGGTTGGGTAAAAACGTAAACAATCTCAACTACATCCGGAAGTTCTTCTTTTATTTTTTTCAAAACTTCAGCTGAGAAATCTGGTGCACCAAAAAATGCCAATTTAATCTTTGCCATGAAATGATTGTATCAAATATCATATAAAACTAGGAACGAGAAGATTCTGAAGCTTGAACACGTTGAATAAGGGCTTCATTTGCACCTATAAATGCGTTTATATCGGCTCGTTCTCCAATATGCGATTGGAGGATGAACTCTTGTTTTAAGGGATTTTCCCACATTCTTACGCCATCCTGACGGTGGCCATCTTCATCATAGTGATGGAGATTCATATCAACCATCCAATAGCGGAGCGTTCTTTCAACAACTATTCTTGAATACGGGTCTTCTGTATTTTGTAGCGTTTGTTGAAGCGCTACTACATCATCTTGATTAAGTTCTATCACATGGAAAATGGGTTGTTCTTTCCAGATGTTTTCTGCTTGAGTAAGCAAATGAGGGAAAGAATCAGGATTTTCCTCTCTTGTATACACTGCTGGATAAGTATCTGGAATACGCACAGGTCGGGCAGAAACAATGGGGAGATAGGGAGCGGCAGCATATTGACCGTTAAGTGTATCGAGTACCAATGTTCCTTCTTTCCTTGACACATTAACACCTGCTGTATCACGAGAAATAAGTAATTTCTTTTTATTCTCTTCTAAACCCTCATTATGGATAATATATTCTTCCAATTGTTGTTCAGTCATACGGTGCGTCTTATTGAGAAATCGTGGGAACAGTATATTGAGTGTGGGGATTGAGTTTGCCAGTCGATCTTCAGCTTCTAAGTCATTTAATCCTACAAATGCTCGTGCAATCTCTGTCATCTGGCTGTCAGCATGCATAGTGTAGGAAGGAGGATTTTTTAATTGATGATCATGAATAGAACAAACAATATCTTGAAATAAGCGCTCAACTGGCGCCTGAACATCTCCTTGATATTTAAATAATGTTAAAAATGCAAATGCCTGGAGGATTCTCTTGAGTGGTCGTGGTTCAAGTGACACAGGGAGAATTTCACCTTCAAACGGTGTACGCACAAGGGTAAAATTTGGTCCGTGTTGGAACTCCTCTGGTGAAATACATAGATTTTTTAATTCTCTATGAGGAAGGCCTGCAGCAACAAGTTGCTCCATCAACTGTTCCTTATTGATTCCTGCAGCAAATGCATACGCCATGAGTTGAAATCTTTCATAAAAGCTACCAATTTGATGGACATCTTTTTTAGTTTGATACATATGCACAACTCCACCTGGAAGGAGCTGTTCTGCAATCTGTAAAAAGTTATAAGTTGATCCAACAACCTGATCTTCATCAAAGACAGCCATATCTTTTAGTTCTTTTGGGCCACCTTTTTCTACAAATCCATCTTTTCTTTTTCCCTTTATAAGAGATGCACCGAGTGTTGGATCATTTTCGCTACAATAACTTTGAGTCATCTTCACAAAGAAATTTCGATCAAATTGAAAGCGCTCAAACAGAGGAAATATGCCCTGTTGGCTTCCTTGATATCGATCGGTCATATTTTCAATGTCTTTCCCAAGCTGCGCATCCTCACTATACTTAATGCTTGATTGGCCTGGAAAACGCGCCTTTGCCTTCATAAACAGATCTGAATCGGCAGGAGTTTTTGAATCGTGAAGATATGCAAAAAGCATAAGGTATTTTGCGTATTCTATCGCGATAGGAAGAGCCTCAGAAAGAGCTCCACTAAGTTCAACTTTACCCATAACCCTATCCATGATTGCTTGAGTAAAGGTGGAGTGATGAGCTGTGAGTATTTCTGCAGCATTTGGGATTCCCATTTTTTCAAAATAGGAGATATCTTTGTGAACTCGCTCAATAAACAGTTCTGGCGTTTTAACTGCCATGCGCATAATATCTCGAAAGATGGCGTTGGCAATAATTTTTGAATGATCAGCACGATTCATTTTTTTGGGAGGATGTTCTCCCCTTAGTATTTCAGGAAGAGGGCTTGTTACCGTGATATTCTTCATTTTTTTTACCACTTCCAATTCATTCAGATGGTGGGCAAAAGTTGAGCGATCTTGCTTGTAGTAAAGGCGATAATCAGGCATATCATGTTCACCTGTATGTTCTTCTCCAGACTTTGCAAATCCAAATGCAGTACGAACTTCATTGACAATTCTTTTTTCAGTCGGACTATATTCAGCTCTTGCGTCTTGAGATATATGTCCTTCGTTAAATAGCCCAATTTTTTTCTGAGGGGGGAAGAGAGTATTGAATAATAATAATGAAGTTCCTGAAAGTTTTGTGCGATCGATAACAGAACGCATCGACTCGATATATCGTGTTTATTTTCTACTACCATAATTTGTGCTAATTATAGCATTGGAACGGCCTATTTTGTAGTTATTTCGAGACTTTTATCAATAAGGGGAAGGTACTGTTTTGCGGCAGTAATAGTTACAATCTTTGTATTTTTTGTATTATAAAATCGATAAGAAACAGTATCTGCTGTAACAACTTGAAATGCGCGAATAGTATTGTTTACGGTTATTACGAGCTCATTTTTTTCCTGAATAAACGGTTTTTTTTCACAAGAAACTGCAACTGCGAGTTGTTTCTTTGGTGTTGAAAAAAGAGCGGAATTTGAGCCTTCTTTTGTCTTTTCAATGAGATTTGGTATGAGAAAAGAAACACCACAATCCGAATGGGTGTAGGTTGAAAATCCAAGGGGGGGGAGAGTTGGGGCAACAGTTGGGGATGGAGGAAGGCTCACCAAATAGGAAATAGTTTTATTTACTTTTTCAACGCTTTGTCCATATCGAACACCAAGGATAAAAAGGAGAACGGCCACAAGAAATGCGAGGAAAATATAAGGAACGGCTTTTCTAGACATATGATAAGTATACACTCACGGTTAATTAAAAACTCTAAATCCTAAACCATAAACTCTAACCAAATCCTAAATCTTAAATAAAACAAAACTTCAAAGTCGTCTGTTTGGATTTTTGAGATTTTGTCTTATTTGTTTAAGATTTAGAGTTTAGTGTTTAGGGTTTGCCTTCTGTTCCCCAAAAAAAGATTTTATTACCTCCTCAATACTTGCATCTTCTACGGTAAGGTCGGAAAAGGAAAGGAGAGAGGAGATTTGTTTTATTTTTTCCGGAAGTTCTGCTCGTTTAACTGAAAATATAAGTTGAGGGTATGTAAATGAAATAAGGCTTCCTATCGCTTTTATTTTTGCTTCAGATATGTTTTCTTCCAGAGTTATTTTTATCCGTTTTTCTGTTGAGTATTGTTCAATAATATTTTTAAGGGAACCATCATATACAATTTCTCCTTTATGGATAATGATAAGGCGTTTTGTAAGTTTTTTTACGTCTTCTAGATAGTGACTGGTAATGATAACGGTTGCCTTACAACTTTGTTGATATTCTTTGATAAACATTCGGATTGCTTCTT
>JAPLYQ010000117.1 GCA_026395475.1 Candidatus Roizmanbacteria bacterium
CCTCATTTTTTGAGTATTTTGGTCTAGATACTGTACATATCGTATTGTGATCAAAACATGAAAGATTGATGTTTTTGACTTATATCGATGATTTATGACTATAAACAAGGTCTGATTGCTATTTGCCTTGTGGGGAGTTACTTTTTAAGGTGTTCAAGTCCTACGATATTTTGGTCGACTATAGATATATTTAATTGATGTGTAGACTCAAACATTTTCAAAAAATACTTTAAAGTTAAGGTTTTGGAAATTCCCTGAATCTCTGGAACGGTGCGGGCGAACAAGAATCTGCATTATTTTCTCTTTTTAGACTGATTGTTACAGTGTGGGTGATGGTGTCACAAATTTCTAAATTACGGAAAAAGTTGAATACTAGGAAAGAATATCAAACCAACCAGATCTTCGATTGAACGGCTTCCGTTTCTTCCCAAACAATAAGGTGGTAGAAGACACTCTAGGCGCGCAATTTTTCTTCAGATTAAATGTCAAATGTTATCGTATGAACCGACAAAGCACACTCTGCACATCAGGAAATTCGACCAAAATATCGTAGTACTTGAACACCTTAAAAATTAACTCCCCACAAGGTAAATAGCAATCAGACCTTTTTTATAGTCGTGAAACATCGATATAATTCAAAAAACATCAATCTTTCATGTTTTGATCACAGTACGATGTGTACAGTACCTAGACCAAAATACTCAAAAAATGAGGTATACAGAAAAAAGTCCAGAACCTACAAAACTTAAAGAATCACTGTGAAATTTTTTGTGTACCTTCATGTACGATGGGCAACAATAAAATATAGTTGTACCCCATTTCAGTGATGGTTTGTGCCCTATGCAGGGTAGCGCATAACCTGTTAAAAATGATCGATATGAATATAATTAGTTTTATATGAAAAAAAATCTCAAACACATGCAAGATAGATGCGAAACCTTGCAAACCATCAAAATTGATTAATGCGTGAACATTTTGGATTAAGTTTGAATTAATTAATAATATAATTTAATTTACGTCAGTGAGGTTGAAATCGACGAAGACGAGAAAATCAATGTTGATGAGAAATAATTTGATTTCAACTGGCATCTTTGCTAAAAAAGCAGACAGATGATTAGTACTAGAAAAGTAAACAATAAACTACCCACTTTAGTAGAGTACTACCTGTGGTAAAACCAGCGTTACCAAAAAGATTTATGAAGTCGGCAATAACAGCTAAATACGTTCTGGGAGGCAAGTGAGACAGCATTTAGACAAAAAAATCTCTTCGCGTGTACCAAGGATGTGTGATTCTAGATTGTGGTTAAGTAAAAGAGACAATAAATTGGTGAGAGTGATATATGTTGGCCAATATCCAGCACGTTTGCTTTTATTTTTGCGCTGTAATATCTTCCATTGTAAAATAAAGAGATATACGAGGCAAGTATATTGAGTTGGTACCCTAGATAGATCATATAATAAGGTTTCAGGAGAATAAATTTGAAGAAATTCTAACGGTTGGGGATCAAGAAAAATTAAAATAAAAGAAAGTCATATAAAAAGATAAGAAATAAAAGTAGATGAATTATAATTAAAAACAACCCTAAATTTAAATTGTAAATCACAGGATCGTAAGAGAAATGGATTTGGGTTGACTTTCTGTGATCAAAAAAAAAATCTAGAGTGAAGAATACATGAGCTACAATTT
>JAPLYQ010000109.1 GCA_026395475.1 Candidatus Roizmanbacteria bacterium
ATGCATAATGATTTTATCGATCTGTCTTCCCATGTATTGCTCGATATCTCGTACGTGGTCTTTTGCGGTGTAATTGTTCGTTTGCCCTGATTTTGTCATAAGGTTAACAACATATACTATTTTAGCTTGAGTGGTTTGAAATGCTTGCTTCATTCCATCAACAAGAAATAAGGGAATGATACTCGTATACAAATCCCCAGGACCAATAACGATAACATCAGATTCAATTATTCGTTGCAATGCTTGTGGATATGCGGGAACTGATGGTTCAAGAAATGCTTTTTTAATGGTGTTTTGTTGATGAAGATTACTGTCAATATCGGCTTCTCCTTTTACAACTGTTCCATTTTCATATTCAACACATAAATGAGTTTTTTCATGTGTAACTGGGAGCACGATACCTTTTGTCTTCAGAACAAATGAAGCAGTCTCCAAGACTTCATTATAATTTTTTGAAACTTTTTCAAGAGTTGAAAGAAAAATATTACCAAAGTTGTGTCCAGCTAAGTCTCCATTTTCAAAACGATATAAAAAGAGTCGTCTCCACAAATCTGGAGCCTCTGAAAGCGCAACAAAACACTGACGAATATCTCCAGGAGGAAGAACTCCAAGTTGAACCCTAAGGCGCCCAGTAGAACCACCAGAGTCCATCATATTAACGATAACTCCTAAATCAACCTCATGTTGTTTAAGCCCTGAAAGGACAACAAATGTTCCTGTTCCACCTCCCATAACTGTTATTTTTTTCATAGAGTTTCAAAATATTATTTATCTTTTGTGACCACTTCTCCAGGCAATATCATTGTCTTTGGAGACAACTTTATCCCAGGAAAGGTAGATACATTCACACCAATTTTTACATCTTTGCCAGCAATTAATCCAAATTTTCCCTTTTTGGAATCTACCATTTTTCCCTTGATTGGTGTTTTGACTGTCTGTGCATCAAATCGATAATTTGCAGTCACTGCTCCGGCCCCCATACTGACTCCTTCGGACAATACTGAATCACCTACGTAATTTCGGTGAAGCATGACCCCTTGTGCAAGGTAAGAGCGTGCCACCTCACAACCGGACCCAACTAAGGAATTTTCCTCAATAGTGCTGTTGCGTACTAATGAGTGGTCTCCAATAGTTACATTGTCCCCAATGTAACATGGACCTGTTATTTTACTATATGCTCCGATTTGTATATTTTTTCCAAAATGGACAATTCCTTCAACCGTTGCCGTTTTATGAACTCTTACCGAAGAATCTTTGTTGTTTTTTAAGAGGTGAGTAAAGAAATAATCCTGCATTGAGAGAACATGCCAACTATATTTAAGAGTTGTCCAATCGCCTGTATATTTGTAGCAAGTTGCTGGTTTTTTAGTCATGAGTACTGATATTGCTTTCTCAAATTGGTCATCAGAAGGAGATAATTTTTCAAGTTCCGAAACAAAAAGTGAGGCATCTGGCATATAGTCGGTTACGAGATTCACATAATCTGATGGTTTCTTTTCAGGAGAAGGTTTTTCAATAATTTCAACAGCTTGATCTCCTTCAAATCGCACATATCCTCCTGGGAAATAATCTTCCATATATTTTGCAACCATCCCTACAAGGCTTCCCTCTTTTTGAGTTTTTTCAATACTTTTTTTCAGAACGGAAAAATCAAAAAGATCATTCCCATTAAGGATAAGGACATCTTTTGTAAGGAATTCTTTTGTGGCAATAACTGCATCTGCCATTCCTCCTTCATCTTTTGTTTGTGTAACAAGACGGACTGCATATGCAGAAAGATCTGACTTGATGGAGGCTTCATTTGTACTATTTGTTACAACAATTGTGTGTTCTGCTAAATCGGAAACCGATTCAACAATGTGTTGTAAGACTGTTTTCCCATTGAAACGAAATCTTCCTTTTTGCTCAAGGGGGTAAAACCTATCTCCATCTCCGCCGGCTAGTATGAGGACTGTGTGTATTTTCATAGTCTTTTTATACAACTCACTAACAAATGCAAATCTGTTTTCAAATACGCGTTCATGTACAGTTGATATTCCTTGCGCCTGTGTCATGAGAACAACCCAATTTTGTTGCCATTCTGTCATAAACCCAGGATGTGGCTCTGTTTCAATCTGTGAAGCTATGAAAGGACCAATATAATGAAATCTCATTTTATTTGGATTAATAATCTCTACTCCACCACCACATTTTTTTACTTCATAAATAAAGGTACTCAAAAGTTCTGGATTGATAGGACCAACTGTTACGTCACCTTTGGTTATAAGCCCTAAGACTGCAAACGTCACTGCTTCGTTTCGATCTGACACAATTGTGTATGGTTTCTTCTGAGTAAGTGAGGTAACTCCATTTACAATGATTGAGCTTCCATCTCTGTGAATTTGTGCTCCTCCCTCGTTAAAAAACGAGATCAAATCATCAATCTCAGGTTCAAGTGCAGCATTGTTAATGTGTACTGTTCCTTCTGCAAATACAGAGAGCATTATCATGAACTCTGTGCCCGTATGAGATGGTTTTTCAAATGTATATGCTCCATGTGTTTTTCCTGCCAATTTACCGTGATA
>JAPLYQ010000115.1 GCA_026395475.1 Candidatus Roizmanbacteria bacterium
CTAGTGCAGCCTATTTTAAATTTTTTATTTTTTACTTTTGCATCAAGATTTAGTCCTTTTTCAGTAGGATTTCCTTCGGAAGTACCGTATCCACGGTATTCTACTAATAAAATATTACAATCAATTGCTTTGTGTAATTCTTCAATATCTTGGTCTTGCTCACTGAAGGCTTGCATAAAACGATCAAAATTCTTTTGTGAACCTAAACTGACAATATGTGGTTTATTGTCCCAAGTATTGAGGAATTTAGCCAAATCAGTTTTAGTAATTTTTCGATATGAAGGAATAGCTGCTTTAATATCTCGTAACTTTGCAGCTGTAGTTCCTTCTAAGCTTAACATCGTGTTGTAACTACCAGAAGCTCTTTCATAAAACCAACGACCAACGCCGTCAGGGCAATATGTCGATAAAGATAATTTTTCAATTTCAACATGAAAAGGCTTGTTTGCAGATAGATCCGACTGTTTAACAGAATTTTGACTATTAGCGTATCTTGATATATCAGAAATAAGTTTTTCTTCTAACGTTGCATCACTTCTTTTTAAAACAATAATTTTTGCAGGTACGCGAACTCTACGTAAGTCAATTTCTGGATTTTTCTTTTTTGAAAAGTAAATAGATGCCGTCGTTTGACCACCATTTACAATTTGCATTCCCTTTATCCATAGAATCCCAACACCACCATCACCATCAGTAATTTTTGCTAAGTGTACTTCATCTGCAACGATAACTATTCCATTATTATAAGCCATAAATCGTTCTGGATCATTACGAAGAGTATCTCTAATACCTTTATTTACTTTGCACGTTGCACTGAGAAAGGATCTAACATTAGCTTCCAATAATCTAGCACCATACTTCCCATATAAAATACGAAGAGCCTCACCAGGTATGAAGGTTAGAGCAAAATCATAATCAATCTTTTCTCCAGGAACATAAACACAAGGCAATGCCCCACCAGATACTTGATCAAAATTTACAACCAATTCATCACGAGGCTTCCCTTCTGACCAATGTCTATGAAGTCTTTCAATATCCATTACCTCTAATGTAATGGTTTTTCCTTGTTCTTCTCGAGATTTAAAATTTTTTGCCTTAGATTGCCCATCGGTTAGAACATAAATTCGGATTTGATCTATTTTTTCATACCCCTCTTTTATGGCAAGTGCAAATTCATATGCTTCACTAGATTTGTCCAATATTGAAAGAAGTTTTCCATTAACACAATTTGTAAGAAAGCGTGAACATTGTTCAGCAGCTGTTTTAGTTTCCGAATCTGGTATAGAAACTAAATCATCTGAACCTTTATAGATACAAACAAAAAGATCAAGTTGATCTGCATCTTCTGAAAATGCATATCCACTTAAACGCAAATTGGCATTATTTAATTTTGCAGTGTAATGACAGATTTCATAGTCTGGAAAAGTCATTGCAATATCAGCCATATGCTCCATTACTATCTCAGAAAAAACAGACTCATGGTAGATTGAGGCACCATCGTTTATAGTTAGCCGCTCGCCTATTTCAGCTTTTACATCTGACTGGGTTTGGATAAGAAATTCTTGTAATTCCATATTTATATTGCCTTTAATTGTTTAAGTACTTCAATAAAATCAATTTCAAATCCTACTATCATATCCAAGTCGAGCACGTATTTAACTTTTCTTATTTCATTACTTATTTTTGAATCGATTATACGAGGAAAATCACCAGAAACTCTCATTATTCTTTTTTCCTCCAAAAGAAACCTTCGCTTGTAATAATTAGTTTTATCTTCTATAAAACCAATACTTAGAAGAGCGCTATTAAACATTGCAATCGATTCAGGTGTTTTACTCAAAATGTTTCGTAAATCATTAATTAGTTCTGGCAAGGTAATTCCATTTATATTTAAAGCTAAACGAATACCAGCAAGAAAAAGTGGTTGAACTAACGCGTCATCCAGTTGTTCAAGTGAGTTTATTTTTGCTCTAAATCCAAAAGATGATAAAGTGGTTTTGACTTCGACTGCTCCATTACCCAATCTAAAATCTTGAATTCCATCAAAAGGCCCTTCAATTTATCTTTTTCGTGATACATAAAACTTTGCCAAGATCTTATTCTTGTAAGAAAGATATGAAATAGTTTTTCATCGTTTAGGTGCTTCAATTGATTTAATGTAAGTATGATGTCCTCTGCCATTGTGACGAAAAGATCGAGACTGCCGGCATATTGTCTGGTGAGAGTAATCCAGACATAATTTTTATCAAGTTTCTCTGTTGGCTCTGCATTTAAAACTTGAAAACCGTGCCCTTGAGGAAATTGGTCAATTGGAGGAACTCTAATTCCACGAAAACCAAAAAGAATTGCTTCTTCATTTCCAGGAAAATGTCGCCCAGCAAGGATTCGACAAGACGTTTCGGTTGAAACTGAAATTGTATTCCATCCATTTTCATTTGCTTGAATTGCAAGTGCACGCCAGGTAATCAAAAGCTCCTCTTTTTTACTCTGCAGCGCCATATTCCTGCTCCCAAAGAGTATTAGTAACTTTGTATTCCACTTTATGACCGGAATTGCTAGCAGGAAAACTAATTGCGAAAGCCACTACGGGAGGTAAATCGTCGAAAACATCTATTTCCGCCATTGATATGTCTAATAAGGAAATTATCAATAAACCTCTTTCCGGTTGCCCTTTTACACCAGCAGATCCAAACCCTCGAATTCTCCGAATGGAAGGACCATTTGGTACTATGGGCATTATAGATTCTTCCCCATTTTTAAGCCTACCAGGATCAGCATACCAAATTTCCTGTGTCAACTTTAATGCCGCGTTCCAAGATACTTCATCAAGACCAATAGTTTCATCTTGTGGTTGCAACAGTCGACGAATAGAATAGCGATCCAAACCTTTAGAGTTTCCACTCCGCTTCATTAATTTGACATCTATTCCACCAACCT
>JAPLYQ010000152.1 GCA_026395475.1 Candidatus Roizmanbacteria bacterium
AAAATCCATACCAGAATTATTTGCAGCAAACCCATCCTTAAGAGTGTCACCCACGTACACACACTCAATTGGCATGACATCAAACTCATAGAGCGCCTTATTAAAGACACGAGGGTCTGGCTTCATATGTTCAACACTTTCTTTATAATAAAATTTGTCAATCTTACCGCTTAGGGGATGAGCGGCATCCATAAGAAGTCTTACTTCAACAAATGTTCTAGAGGTAATGATTGCAATTTTTTTTCCATCATCCTTTATTTGTTCTAGGACTTTTAGATTTTCTTTTGGAACATAATCAAATTTACCTTTGGTAATTGCCTCTGGAACCATCTCATCAAAACGTTTCATAAACTCCTTGGAGTCAACGCCGGGAATCCTACTGAGGACTGCTTCATTTAAATGCTGGCCCCATGTTGCTTTATGAATTTCTCGTGACATCGGTTTAAATCCCATTGATTTTGCAATTTCATTTTCAAAGTGAAAGCATGACTCTTCCGAGAGACAAAGAGTATCATCAAAATCAAGAAGAACTAGTTTGATCATTAAAGCCCATTATATCATAATTCACTAGTACAAGCTTAAATACACCTGTATAATATACTATGCAGTTCTCTCTTTTGACGTACAATACGCTTCTCAACGACGCTCAAAAAGGTCTTCATTCCATATTCAAAAAATATGAACCTGATCTTGTTTGTCTACAAGAAATTGATACAAATGAAAAAAATATTGAGCGAATAGAAAAGCTTGGATATGACCTTGCTGACTATTCGAATGGTTTTATAAAGTTTGGAACTGTATATGGTGTTGCAACATTTATTAAGGCAGGAGTGGGTAAATGTGTCAATTCCAAGTCTATTACACTTCCTCGTGGGCTTGGAGAAGCGCTTGCGTTTATTCTCCACATTTTTAAAACACAAAAAAAAGATAGGACAGTACTCAAAACTGAGTTTATATTAGACAATCCCAAACATAAAGTGGCAGTTTATAACATCCATCTCTCAGCACATGGGGCAAACGGCATTCGAATTAAACAACTTGAGAGAACATTAAGTGATATAAAAAAAACAACAGACATGGCAACTATTCTTGTGGGAGATTTTAATTATCCCTTTGGAAGAAAAAAGTTAGAAGAACTTATGCAGTTGCATGGATTTTCAGAAGCAACAAACACGATTGTATTTACAACAGATGGTAAATTAATTTACTATACATTTATTGAAAAAATATTAATGAAAATTTTGCAATTTTTTATTGGGAAAGAAAATAAACTGGATTACATTTTTTACAAAAATTGTAAGGCAATATCTACAATTAAAATTAATGCTTCCTATTCGGATCACTTCCCCCTCCTTGCGAAATTTGAGATATAAACTTAAGGTAAATTAAATTGAGGAAGAGCGAAATATTTTATGAATTTGACGTTCTGACGCCCTGTTTGAGCACTCGAATTATCATTGTGCGAGTTCGTCAGATGGAAAAGACATAAAATATGAAGCTCAAAGCAATCTATTCTGTATAATGTTCTCATGAAACTCTACAACACACTCACTCGTAAACTAGAGGAGTTTAAACCAATCACTGCTCAAAAACTTTCTTTTTATGCGTGTGGACCAACTGTATATGATTTTGCACATATAGGACATATTCGTGCATATGTTTTCAATGATACTCTTCGAAGACTGTTTGAATTCAAAGGATACGACGTAAACCATGTGATGAATATTACCGATGTAGGTCATCTTTCCGATGATGCCGATAATGGAGAAGATAAAATGGAAAAGGGAGCGCGTAAATATGGTAAAACAGTATGGGACCTCGCACAATACTATACTGATTTCTTTTTTATGTCTATGGACGGTATGAATATTCTTCGGCCAAAAGTAGTATGTAAGGCAACTGACCATATTAGCGAAATGATTGAATTAGTAAAGATTCTTTTTAAAAAAGGACACGCATACGAAACGAAAGAGGCAGTATATTTTGATGTTCCATCTTTTAAGGATTATGGAAAATTGTCTGGTCAAAAAGGAGAAGAAAAAGAACAGGCGGTGAGAGATGATGTGTATGCAGATCCTGAAAAAAAACACCCTGCAGATTTTGCATTATGGTTCAAGAGAATTGGAAAGTTTAAGGATCATACTATGCATTGGGAAAGCCCATGGGGAGATGGATTTCCAGGCTGGCATATTGAATGTTCCGCTATGAGTATGAAATATTTAGGAAAAACAATTGATATTCATACAGGAGGGATTGACCACATTCCTGTTCACCATGAGAATGAGATTGCACAGTCGGAAGCAGCAAACGAAGTACCATTTGTCCATTATTGGATGCACTACCATTTTCTTCAAGTAGAAGGACAGAAAATGAGCAAAAGTTTAGGGAACTTTTTCACTATCGAAGATATAAAAAAACGGGGAATTGATCCAATGGCATTTCGCCTTCTTCTGTTACAGTCACATTATCGCCAGCCTATGAACTTTACTTGGCAAGCACTTCTTGCAACTCAAGAAGCATACAGAAAGCTTAAAGCAGAAGTCAAAGTACTCAGAGATCAGATCCATATAATGCGTGACTTTATGCCGGATGTAAATCTTTTGGCGACATTTTTAGGTTTTCTTGAAAATGATCTTCAAACACCACAGGCGGTTGCATTGCTGTTTACAATGATCAAATCTCATAGGACCGCTGAAGAAAAACTGTCGTTTCTTACAGATGCTGATGCACTCTTGGGATTGCAGTTGCTAAAAGAGGAAGAAGAAATTGACGTCATTCCAAGTGAAGTTATTGATCTAGCTAAACAACGGAACATTGCAAAAGAAAAAAAGGAATATGCAAAAGCAGATGAACTGCGAAAACAAATAGAATCTAAGGGGTATAAAGTGGAAGATACAAAAGGGGAATACACAATAAAGAAATTGTAACTTTGAAAGAAGAGTGGAAAAGTTATACCGTGTCTAATTCTAAAGCTTGATCTACCTGTTTTGGATTTTTAATCTTTGCTTTGGATTTTACTTTAAACATCTTCTTATTCATTTCCAAAACGAAATAAAATATAACGACGAAAATACTAATGTAAGGGAATTTAAAGAAGATCATTTCAAACAACACAATAATACCGAGAGCGTTGCTCACTATTACGATCAGACCAATTGTGTCCCAGAATTTTTTGTCCATAAGAACAAACAAGTTCTGGCGTTCATTGGTCTAATGCACGTAATGTGACTATACCTATCCGACTGCCAAATTACCTACCCTTAATCAAGATTCTTATCTAAAATAAATATTACAAATCGTTCTCCAGTCCGTGTACTTGAATCAGAATGTACACTGATTACTTTCGTATTCGTATGTTTTTCGACAATGGCCATGAGATCATCTACTACGGATTCAAGTATGGTTGTTCGCATGTGTTTTACAGTTTTTATTCCACCTTGTTTTTTAAGGAGAATGTGCTCATATGGATGAGTGTTGCCTTTAAGTCGCACGAGCACCATATCATGAGTGATATATGCCTTCGATTGACGTGGCCCCACACCAATTGCCTCAGCATAAAACTGCGTTACTTCTTTTGCTATTGTATCTTCCATCTGTCCTCGTGTCATTTCGCCCTATATTATACACAATCTGTATGTAAAATGATAGACCTCAACTATCCCACTAGTCACATCTGCCTCGTCGCTGTATAATACACATATGAAAACAATTCAACCACGTACTTTAAAAGGCTTCCGCGATTTTCTCCCAGAAGATATGCGTATTCGCCAACAAGTCATTGGTATTTTTAAGGAAGTCTTCGAAAGTTATGGCTATGAGCCACTTGAGACTCCAACTTTGGAACACGCAGACATCCTCCTTGGAAAATACGGTGAAGAGGCTGAACAGCTGATTTATCAGTTTGAAGACCGGGGTGGTCGCAAAGTTGCCATGAAATACGACCTCACAGTTCCAACTTGCCGTGTCGTTGCACAATATGGAGATAAGATCCCTCTTCCGTTCAAACGATACCAGATTCAACCAGTATGGCGTGCAGACAACACTCAAAAGGGGAGATTCCGTGAATTTTATCAGTGTGATGCTGATACTATTGGAAGTCCTTCTATGCTTGCAGACGCTGAGTTTATTCTCATGGGCCTCCAAATCATGAAAAGATTGGGATTTTCAGACTTTGTTGCCCGCATCAATAACAGAAAGTTTATTGATGGTTTGGTGCAGTATGCAGGAGCAACTCAAGATCAATTTTATACCATTTGTATTGCAGTCGATAAAATGGAAAAAATTGGCGTAGATGGAGTAGTAAAAGAAATGGAACAAAAAAATGTTTCTAAAGAAGTTATTGCAAAAATTGTTGAGATTATCAGTCTCAAAGGGTCCAATACGGAACTTGTAACGCTTCTTAAGCAAAAAATGAAGGAAATTCCCGTAGCGATTGAGGGATTAAACGAGCTTGAACAACTCTTTTTATATTTAAAAAATGGAAATGCTCCAGAACAGCAATACATGTTTGATCTGTCCATTATTCGTGGTCTTTCTTATTACACAGGCCCCGTCTGGGAGTTCACAGTTCGAGACGGAGGAGTCGGGTCAGTTGCAGGCTGCGGTCGCTACGACAAGCTTGTAGGGCTCTATTTAGGCCGTGATATTCCAGCAACTGGAGGTTCCTTTGGTATTGAACGATTATTTGAAGTAATCAAAGACCGTCAGCTTCTGGGAGCTAAAACAAATGACACGATTTTGGTCTCTATTTTTTCTCCAGAACTTGCGGCACACTTATTTAGCATTGCAGAAAAATTGAGAACTGAAGGCAAAAATGTTGTTTTGTATCCTGATGAAAACGCAAAACTAGAAAAACAGCTGAAATATGCAAATAAGAAGGGCTTTGAAACTGTATGTATCATGGGGCCAGAAGAAGTAGAAAAAAAACAATTAAAAATGAAGAATATGAAGACAGGTGAACAAACAATTGTTCAACTTTAAAACACTATGCAAATAAACCCTAATGTTGCTATTATCGAGTCACTCCCAGGAGTTGGGGGTGATGAAAGCAAGCTCTGGATGCAGGAGTTATTAATGTCTTATTTTAAATTTGCTCAAAAATATAAATTTAAAGTAAGTTATTTGGAAGATAATATCGCAAAAATTCAGGGTGAAAATGCATTCGCCCTATTTAAGCATGAAACAGGTGTCCACCGTGTGCAACGCATTCCCGAAACCGAACGAAAGGGAAGAATTCACACCTCAACTTGCGTTATTGTTGTACTTCCACAAATACTCCAATCAGAGGTAAAAATCAATCCAGGAGACATTGAATGGCAGTTCTATCGTTCAGGTGGACATGGAGGCCAAAATGTAAACAAAGTATCAACAGCAGTTCGACTTATTCATAAACAAACAGGGATTGTAACAACTGCAAGTCGTGAAAGACAGCAACTTGCAAATCGACAGATCGCTCTTGACCTTCTTGCCGCCAAACTCTATCAGCTTGAAGAAGAAAAAAAGAGGGGAGCAACTCAGTCTTTTGTGCGTAATATTGGCACAGGAGAGCGGGCAGATAAGATTCGCACCTACCATTTCGCTCAAAACAGGCTTACAGATCATCGAATTGGGAAAAGCTTCCATAATTTGGAGGATATTATTGGAGAAGGTAAGTGGGAAAAGGTATTTGCTGCCATGACTGAGGCAAAGCTTGCTTAATGCATTTGTCTATCATCTTTTTTCTTCGCTGCGTTTCTATTTTTCGGTGCCTATGAACCTCGAGCCGATACAGGTGTCCAATGTCACCTCAAAACAGAAACTTCGCTCAATAAATACAAATCTAATTATTGTCTACTCGTGTAGTCTGTTCCACCCTTTTAGACGATTAGGATATGTAATTCGAAGCAGTGTGCCGTCCCACGTGACCTTTATGCCAGGGAGACTTTGGGGTAGGTGGGGAAAGCGATGCATAAGACGTCACTGGACGGCATATGCGAGAATTACATAGGATAAAATCTTGAGAATACCAACATGCATGAATTACCAGAAACTCATATGAATTAACCCTAAATAATTTGAGTTTGAATTTCCATGACTTTACTTGTATAATCTTAATTCATTGTTCAATTGACGTACCTAATATGAAAGCACAAATACACCCACAATACTTCACCGATGCAAAAGTTATCTGTTCATCTTGCGGACTTAACTACGTCACCGGATCTACAAAACAATCAATTCATGTTGAAGTTTGTAGCAAATGTCACCCATTCTACACAGGTGAACATAAATTCCTTGATACTAAGGGTAAAGTGGAAAAATTCCAGAAGAAAGTACAAGTAGCTGCAGAAATGAAAGCAAAACAGGCATCATTAAAGAAAAAAACAGATGAAAAAGGTGAACGAAAAGTAAAATCTCTTCGTGAGCTTCTTGGAGAATAATTATTGTTATTCTTCTATGTCTGTGGTATACTAGAGAAATCATTACGACTCTAGGTTGACATTTGTCATTAAAATTAATTATTAATTCCTAGAATATTTTCGCTTGCGAGCGAAAAAGTGATACACCCATGAAAAATCAAAAAAAACTATCCCAACTGTCCGTTGTTACTGACTTCCTTAAAAAATCAGACAATTTCGCTCTCTTCAAGTTTGATAAAACAAAGCATATTGCTCTTGAATCATTAAGACGTGAACTTCGTAAAGGTGGAGCTACAGTCAAAGTAGTTAAAAACACTATTCTTACAAAATCAATCAACAAGCTTGCAGCAGAAAAAGAACATGGAGATTTAAGACCATTCCAGAAAATTGCAAAGAACATAAAAGAGAATACAGCGCTTGTCAGTCTTGGAAAAGATTGGTCAATGGGCATGAACGCATTTGCTAAAGTTGCAAAAACAGATAAATCTATTTCATTCAAATTTGGATTCCTTGATCGCACATCATATGACGCAGCAACAATGGAAAAGATCTCAAATCTTCCAAGCAAGACAGAACTCATGGCAAAGATTATTGGAAGTATGAAAAGTCCAATTACTCGATTTGTTAACGGCATCAAATTTCCTACACAAAAATTTGTTATGGTGTTGAATGCAAAGGTTAAGAAAGGATAAGCTGTAAATTGTTATTATTTTTACCATACCTAAAGGAGGTGATACACAATGGCTGAACTCAATGAAAAAATTCAAAAAATCGCAACAGAACTTGAAACATTAACAGTAGTAGAAATGGCTGAACTTGCAAAATACCTCGAAGAAAAATTCGGTGTAACAGCAATGGCAGCAGCAGCACCAGCAGCAGCAGGAGCAGCAGCGGGACCAGTTGAAGAAAAGACTTCATTCACCGTTGTGCTTACCGAAGCAGGAGCTAATAAACTAGCTGTTATTAAAGCAGTTCGAGAAGTTAATCCAACTCTTGGATTAATGGACGCAAAAAAAGCAGTAGAAACTCTACCTTATGAATTAGTTAAAGATGCGAAGAAAGATGTCGCAGAAGAAGCTAAGAAAAAGGTCGAAGCTGCCGGTGCAAAGGTTGAAATGAAATAATTTTTAATTATTTTACTTGACTCATTAACATCAAAAAAGTCCCTCAGAGAAATCTGGGGGATTTTTTTTGGTAATGATAAACTGCAAAATTTATTTTTAAATTTATTAAAAACTTGTTTTTTGGGACTACTTTTATGTAAACAGAGCCTACAAAGTTGCTTCTCTATTGAGTGACTATATCAAATCATATCTTAATATAACATCTTAATAATGACTTATAATTGCTAAATGGCGGCTATTTTATGACTTTGATAGTGTTATAGTTTTTAGAACACAATTTATCCTGTTTTGAGGCTAATAACAGCACATCTACTCATTGCAATTTGCCGAAAAACCTTCTATAATCCTATTCTTATGACTACTTCTTCAGATTACGGCGCTAGTTCAATTGTTGTCCTTGAGGGCTTGGAACCAGTGCGAAAAAGACCAGGTATGTATATTGGTACCACTTCGCAACTCGGAGTGAACCATTGTTTAAATGAAATCATCGATAACTCTATCGATGAGGCACTTGCAGGATTTGCAAAGAATGTCACAATCACCATTGAAGAAAATGGATACCTTACCGTAATTGATGATGGACGAGGTATTCCAGTTGATGTTATTCCAAAGTATAAAGTCTCAGCTCTTGAAATTGTCATGACCAAACTCCACGCAGGAGGAAAGTTTAATCAGGGAGCATATAAAGTGTCAGGTGGACTACACGGAGTAGGCGCATCAGTCGTAAATGCACTTTCTGACCATATTATCGTCGAAGTAAGAAAAGATGGTAAATTGTATAGACAAGAATACAAAAGAGGAATCCCACAAGGGAAAGTAGAAAAAGTTAAAGAATCAAAGATGGGTCTCAATTATGAAAATGGTACAGGAGTTTCATTCCTACCCGATCCTTCCATTTTTACAGAAACAACAGAAATTCATTATCCTACACTCAAAAAGCAACTCAAAGAACGTGCATATCTTATCAAAAGAGTCATGTTCCATATCTATAATAAAAAAGTAAATGATCGCACCGCATATTTCTTTGATGGAGGAATTCTTTCACTTATCAATGATCTTAATCGAGGAAAAAAAACACTTCATGAAGCGATATTTATTAATAAAATGGTGGGAGATAAAGAGGTTGAGGTTGCTATCCAATATAACGACTCTATGGCCGAGAGTGTCTACTCTTTTGTAAACGTCATTAACACTCATGAAGGTGGAACACATCTTACAGGGTTCCGTATTGCACTCACAAAATGTATCAATAACTATGCACGAAAAGAGCTTGCACAAAAAGATACAGAAGATGCACTCACTGGAGACGATGTAAAAGAGGGTCTTACCGCTATCGTATACATCAAAATGCCTTCAACTAACCTACAGTTTGAAGGACAGACAAAAACAAAACTGGGTAATTCTGAAGTTCAGTCAGTTGTACAACAGTCTGTATCAGAATATCTTGATGTCTATTTTGAAGAAAATCCAAAAGTTGGAAAAGAAATTTTGGGAAAAATCCTCCTTGCACAAAAAGCACGTCTTGCAGCAAAGGCAGCAAAAGAAGCTGTTATGCGAAAAGGTGCTCTTGAAGGGTCAGCACTTCCTGGAAAATTGGCCGACTGTCAAGAAAAAGATCCAGCACTTTCCGAACTCTTCATGGTAGAAGGTAACTCAGCAGGTGGTACCGCAAAACAGGGGAGAGACCGCAAATTCCAAGCCATCTTACCTCTTCGAGGAAAGGTTTTAAATACAGAACGAGCATATTTAGATAAAGTCCTTGCATTTAAAGAAATCAAGGATCTTGTTATTGCTCTCGGTATGGGTATTGGAGAAACGATTGACTATAAAAAACTCCGATACCACAAAATAGTCATCATGACCGATGCAGACGTTGATGGAGAACATATTATGACTCTTTTATTAACGTTCTTCTTCAGACACATGCCACAAATTATCGAAAATGGTCATTTGTATGTGGCTCAACCACCTCTGTACAAAATTCAGCAAGGAAAAAAAATTGAATATGCCTATTCTGAAGATCAAAAAGAAAAGGCCGTTAAACGAATTGGTGCAAATGGTATAAACATCAATATTCAGCGATATAAAGGTTTGGGAGAAATGAATCCTGAACAGTTATGGGAGACAACAATGAATCCAGTAAATAGAGTATTAAAGAAAATAAATATTGAGGATACTCAAGAAGCAGATTATGTGTTTACCATGCTTATGGGAGACGAAGTGCCTCCACGTAAGAAATTTATCGTAACACATGCTAAGTCAGCAAATTTGGATATTTAACATTAAAACAAAACTCTAAACTATAAACCCTAAATCCTAATCAAATAAAGCAAAATTTTAAATAAAAATTTAGAATTTTGAATTTAGGATTTAGAATTTGTTTATAATTTAGTATTTAGAATTTTAAATTTTTTGTACTATGGATACATCAAAACTGTCCGTTGGGAAAAACCCACCAAAAGAAGTAAATGTCGTTATTGAAATTCCACAAGGATCCCCAATCAAGTATGAATTGGATAAAGAATCAGGATTTATGAAGGTTGACCGATTCGCATTTACCACGATGGTCTATCCATTCAACTATGGATTCATTCCAAATACCCATGCAGAAGATGGAGACCCAGTTGACGTTCTTGTCATCTCTACTTATGCAGTCCAGCCAGGTGCTTATATTTCAGTCCGTCCAATTGGTATGTTGGAAATGGAAGATGAAGCGGGAATCGACACAAAAATTCTAGCAGTACCTGTTGAAAAGGTTGATCCATTCTTTGCGAACATTCAGGACATTGGTGATTTAAATGATATCGAAAAAAAGAAGATTCAACATTTCTTCAATCACTATAAAGAACTTGAAGCAAACAAATGGGTAAAGACCAAGAACTTTTTAGGAAAAGAAAAAGCATATGAATCTATAACAGCGGGAATGAAATAAAATTATTAGTCATCCTATGGCAGACATCGAAGAAAAAAAACAAGAAGACCAAACAACCCCCTCACTCCCTAATCTTAATCAGGGAAAGAGTAATGAAGAAATCGTATCTGTTATGAAGCGTGCATATCTTAATTATGCGATGTCTGTTATTGTGTCCCGTGCACTTCCTGACATTCGAGATGGATTAAAACCTGTACACAGACGTATTTTGTACGCTATGTACAAGATGGGTTTAACCTCTAGTGCTCGTTTCTCAAAGAGTGCAAAGGTTGTTGGAGAGGTTCTTGGAAAATATCACCCTCATGGTGATTCTTCTGTTTATGACGCCCTTGCTCGTTTGGCACAAGACTTTTCAATGCGTTATCCACTCATTAAAGGACAAGGGAACTTCGGTTCTATTGATGGAGATGGACCTGCCGCAATGCGTTACACAGAAGTAAAACTTTCTAAAATTGCTGAAGAGTTGATGGATGATATTGACAAGGAAACAGTTGATTGGACAGATAACTTTGATTCAACACTGAAAGAGCCTTTATATACACCAGCAAAACTTCCAAACCTCCTTCTTATGGGAGCAGAAGGTATTGCTGTTGGTATGGCAACAAAAATCCCTCCACACAACCTCACAGAACTTGTGGGAGCCATTTGCCTCATGATTGATCGTGCAAAAAAAACAGTTACTGCTAAAGAGGAAAAATTACTAAAACCTACTGATGTCCCACTTTCTTTTAATGTAACTATTGATGAGCTTCTTGAACATGTCAAAGGACCAGACTTTCCAACAGCAGGTATCATCTATGGATGGAATGAAATCAAACAAGCATATATCACAGGAAAAGGAAAGGTTCTTATTCGTGCAAAAGTGGAAGATGAAGAATTAGATAAGGGAAGAATGGCAATCATCATTCGCCAACTTCCATACCAAGTAAATAAAGCTCTCCTTGTTGAAAAAATTGCTCATCTTGTTATTGATAAAAAAATTGTTGGTATTTCCGACCTTCGAGATGAATCAGACCGAGATGGTATCCGTGTTGTTATCGAACTCAAAAGAGATGCACAGTACAAAAAAGTCTTAAATAATCTCTTTAAATTCACAGAAATGCAGACATCGTTCCCAATGAATATTGTTGCATTGGTCGATGGCGTCCCACAAACATTGGGTCTTCAAACTATTCTTGAATACTATCTTCGACACAGAATCCAAATCATTACCAAAAGAACAGAACATCAATTAAAACAGGCAAAATATAGAGCTCATATTTTAGAGGGGTATATTATTGCACTCGACAATATTGATGAGGTTGTTGAAATCATCAAAAAAGCAAAAGATGAAGCAGAAGCAAAA
>JAPLYQ010000070.1 GCA_026395475.1 Candidatus Roizmanbacteria bacterium
TAGTTTATGTGGTAAACCTTATGACAAAATCGGGACAAACTAATAACTATACTGCAAAAGATCATGTACGAGATATTGAACAGTATACGGGGAGACAGATTGACACAATCATCATACACAAAGGAGAACTGAATGAAGAAATTGTTAGCTGGTATGAATCACATAACGAACATGCCGTTGTTGACAATCTGGCAGATGATGGTCGTGTTATATATTCAAATATAGCTGACAATATGCCCGTTGTTCACAATGGGGCGGACAAAATATCTTCGTATGCGCGAAGTATTCTTCGACACGATAGCACCCGACTTGCAAATACCATTATGACATTACTATAATTTCTTATGATACGAAAGCACACAATCTCATTTAAACATGCATTTGACGGACTTGTTGCCGCACTTTCAACACAACCCAATTATCGCATTCACTTGCTTCTTTCAGCACTTTCTCTGATTGGTGGACTTTATTTCCATATAACATCAATTGAGTTTCTTATTATCGGACTTCTTATAACGATGGGCCTGGTTATTGAGACCGTGAACACAGCTGTCGAAGAAACATGTGATGCTATTGATGTGGCTATTCGCCCTGATATTAAAGTTGCAAAAGATACCGCTGCAGCAGCAATGCTTATTTTTGCAATAGGGTCCGCAATACTTGCGGGATGTATTTTTATTCCACGTATTATCCACGCATTCTTATAACCTATGGCACTTTATCTATTTGTTACCTTTATTTCATTTATCGTCAACTTTTCACTTATTCTTCCTTATATTAATTTGCTGTATAGGCTGAAACTTCAAAGGAGAGATCAACAGACAAAAGATGCCTTTAATAAACCCACTCCCATATTCGACAAGTTGCACAATCATAAACAAGGAACTCCTGTTGGAGGCGGTATTTTAATTGTCCTCTCAACTATTGTTTTATATGCATTGTCTCTTGTTTTCTTTCTTTTGATACGAAGACCATTTATTGCAAACTATCCTGCTTTTGGATCTGAAATTAAGATTATTTTATTTACTTTTGTTGGATTTGCAGTTTTAGGACTTTATGATGATTTTTCCAAAATGTTTAACTGGGAAAAAACTCAGTTTTTTGGACTTCGTCTTCGTCATAAACTCGTTCTTGAAATTATTTTAGCAGTCGTTGCTTCTTATTGGCTTTTTGTAGATCTTAAAATTGATATTATGCATATTCCTTTTATGGGAGTTTACAACCTGGAACTCTGGTATATTCCGTTTGCAGCGTTTATTATCGTTGCCTTTTCAAATGCAGTTAATATCACCGATGGTCTTGATGGTCTTGCAGCAGGCGTACTGCTTTTTGCTCTTACAGCCTTTTGGGCAATTGCCCGTTCTATTATAGATATGCCTACAGCTCTATTTATTGCAGTATGGCTTGGTGGTCTCGTTGCATTTCTTTATTTTAATATTTATCCTGCTCGTATAATGCTTGGCGATACCGGAGCACTTTCATTTGGAGCAACATTTGCAGTTATTGGACTTGTGCTTGGAAAAGCATTTGCACTCCCCATAATTGGAGGAGTTTTTGTCCTAGAAATCACCTCATCACTAGCTCAATTATTGAGTAAGAAATTTAGACATAAGAAAATTTTTTCCGTTGCTCCTTTTCACTTATATCTTCAAAATAGAGGATGGGAAGAACCAAAAGTAGTCATGCGCATGTGGATTCTAGGAATCTTATTCGCGGTCCTTGGACTCATGATCGCATTCATGAAATAATTACTTATACAAATTCTTTTCTGTTTGGAAGATATACTTGCACGTAGTAAAATCCAAGTATGAGTGCGCTTCCAATAATGCCTGCAACAATAAGCGTTGATACATCTTTTCCTTTTGCGGCAGTTGACGATATATACCAAGAAACGCAATTTGATAGTACGTAAAAATAAAGAACCCATTTTTTTGTATTCCAGAGTCCAAACACCTTTATCGCTAAAAATAAACACATCAAGGCAAATACAATTGGTGTTTTAGTCATCACATTGATTGAGGTCAAAACTGCAATCAATTCGACAATGATTAACGTAAGGATTTGTTTGGGTTTGTGATATTTTTCTTCCAATTTCAGAAGCGAGACAATGAACTTAAATATAAAAAACTCAACGGCAATCAATACAATTGCGAAAATTGAAATCATTACATAAAAAATAAGCATGTTTATATTCATAAACTTATAATACACTGTTGTATACTAAATTACATGAAAAAAATTCAAAAAGAATCATTATTTGCGCTCCCTGAAAAAAAGAAAAAAACATGGCTTTCCCATTCTGGTATTGAAGGAATGAATCGATGTAAACGATGTTTTTACCTTCAATATAATCATAAAATCTATCATCCAGAAGGAATACAATCTCGTTTGGCAAACAGATTTGATGCGGTTCTAAAATCATATTTTGATATCTTTCGAAAGAAGGGAACACTTCCTCCATTTGTTGAAGATACTTTCAAAGGGGCACTCCAAAACCCATTTAAGGAAACATATTTTCATTCTGTCAATGATAACTATGGTTTTTACGGAAAACTGGATGAGTGTCTTGTGCTGGATGGAAAATATATTCCAGTTGATTTCAAAACATCAAGTAGTGATCCTCGAGAAAAAGATATCTTAAGTGCCTATCAAAATCAAATTGATGCATATGCATTTCTTCTTAAACAGAATAGATTAGAGCCTGCGGGGTATGGATATCTACTCTTTTTTTATCCTGATCTTACGACAGAAATAAAACATGGCTTTCCCATGATTAACCATATCGTACGACTTGACGCGCACCCAGAATTAGTAAGTGATAGAATACAGAGAGCAATAGAAGTGTTACAGGGACCGATGCCTGAGGCAAATAGTGATTGTTCATTTTGCAATTGGTTTCAAACGGTAAAACAATATTATGTTTAATCCATTAAAAAAATTATTTAATAAACCATTAAAAAATGTGCCCAAAGTGGCAGACGACGCGTCTGCCAAAAGGCAAGTTGGAACTACTTCACCTATTCAATCGGCTGCACGACCTCCATTTCGTCGAACCAGTTCTGCATACCCCTACAGAAGAAGAGTCATCAGACATACACTTCGCAGATCACCATCACCTCATGCCCAAACGGTATATGCATTTATTGACAGCCAAAATCTCAACCTTGGTGTATTAAGCCAAGGGGGGAAACTTGATTTTAGAAAATTCCGCGAATATTTGAAATTGACTCATAACGTCTCAAAAGCATTTTTATTTATAGGATATGTAGAAGAAAATAAGGTTCTCTACGACTACTTAAAACGGTCTGGCTATATTTGTGTATTTAAAAAAGTTATTGAGTACAAGGATAAAGATATTGCGACAAAGGGTAATATTGACGCAGATTTAGTTCTTCACACCATGATTGAATATCCTCATTATGATAAGGCAATTAT
>JAPLYQ010000039.1 GCA_026395475.1 Candidatus Roizmanbacteria bacterium
TTGTGTTTCAAACCTTTATTCTATTCTTCAAGCCCACTGAGATTTTTCCGCCACGCCGCCACAAATCCCTGAAGCTCATTCCACTCAATACCTCAGACGTTGCGGATTAACTGCCAAGCTTGCCGCAACGTAAACGCCACATTCATTTCGTGGTGATTTGTTGCGAACACTGAAGAATGCCTGAAACACGAACGCAACGCCGGAGACCTTGAAATATATATACGTTGCGTCGTTGCGGATTTTTGGGGGGCGTGTATGAATAATTTCTTGGGTAAACATTAAAAATCCAATCAGCGCAATGGTACTCCAGTAAAATATTATCTTTTAATTTTTAGGACAGAAGCATGGCAAATACCATTACTATAGAAGATGCTGTTGCAAGAATGGTCAATGTCGGTGAGATTCCATTGGGAGTTTCCCTTATTGACTATTTGGATGCTATGGTGAGCGCTGCTGAAGATAAATTGGATGAAGCCAAAGAACACAAGCTGTCATCTCAAGAAATCGAATTGCTTGAGTTATGTGTTAAAGCTAACGAAGTTAAATTTACTTTTGCTACGCTTCTTAAACAGCACATCGAATGGGAATTGGCTACGCCACCGAAAACATCTGTCTTCAAGATTTCAACCGACTCCGTTAATATAAGACAATTGGAGTTGTCGAGTGTCGCTGAATGGGCATTTATTAATTATGGCATCGACCGTTTCGATTACGAGGAGCTGAGTAACAAGAGCAGAGAATTGCCCATCACGAAGTCTGACATGCTTGCCGAAACCATTGCCAAAAAAGGGTTAACCTCTAAATTGGCAACACGCTTATATATTTCTCTGGCTTACTTGCTAGAGGAATTCGTTTCCATGAAGCAAGTCAACACGAAACTCTTAGGTTCGGTTGAAAATATTAATGTTCCATGAAAAAATTGTTTGGTAAAAATTAACCCTCATTTTTTACTTTTAGTAATTTCCACTTACCACCGCTACCATTACTTAAGCTTCAAAATTGCCTCTGTTTTCAACAGAGTCCCAATGGAGGGCGAATGATACAAGCGCAAAATCAAACCGACACGCAAGTTTCAAACACTGAAAAACCGGTGTTTGAGAGTGTTATTTCAACTCAAAAAGAATTACAAAACAAAGATTTATCGGATAACTCAAGAGAAGCGATTTCGGCGACGGTCGCCGAGTTGGCTTCTCTTTCACCGCTCGATTACGATCTTAAACGTAAGGAAGTCGCCAAAGAAATCGGCGTGCAAGTCAAAACCTTGGATGCTGAAGTTAAAACCGCACGGGGTGATGTCTTTGCACCGAGCGCAATGATGTTCCCGGAGGTTGCGCCCTTTTCTGAACCGGTCAATCCAGCCGATTTATTTAATGAAGTGGCAAAAACCATCCAGTCTTTTGTGGTGCTGAATGATGATCAGGCCTTGGCCATGTCACTGTGGATCGCCATGACGTGGCTGATTGATGTATTAAAGGTGGCGCCTTTGGCGATCATCAACGCACCCGAGAAAGCGTGTGGTAAATCACAACTACTCGATATCACGGGTTTCCTGTCAAACAAAGCCTTACCTTCCTCCAACATCACCACGGCGGGTTTGTTCCGTATCACAGAAATGTATGGGCCCACCTTGCTGATTGACGAAGTCGACACCTTCATGCGTGACAATAACGATTTGAAGGGTTTGATCAATGCCGGCCATACCAGAAACAGCGCTTTCGTCATTCGTATCGTGGGCGAAAACAACGAACCCAAGCGTTTCAATGTCTACGGTGCCAAAGCACTCGCCGGTATTTCATTGGAAAAACACTTGCCCGATTCAACGATGAGTAGGGCGATCGTGTTCAACATGCGCAGAAAACTGCCCAGTGAATCCGTTCAACGCTTACGTCATGCGAAAGATGACTTGTTTGAAACACTGAAGGCAAAACTGGCACGTTTCGCGGTGGATTATGCCGGTGCAGTGAAGGCGTCGCGTCCCGAATTGCCGGCGGAATTGGGTGACAGAGCTCAGGATAATTGGGAGCCGCTGTTGGCGATCGCCGGTTGTGCGGGCGCTGAATATCTTCTGAGTGCCACTGACTCCGCATTGAAACTGTCCGTGACCAGTGATACAGCCGTATCCATCGGCACTGAATTGCTGGAATGCATCCACTTCGTTTTCGAAAATAAAGCGGTCAAAAAAATCAGCAGTGCGGATCTGATTGATGAGTTAGTTTGCTGTGAAGATCAACCTTGGGCC
>JAPLYQ010000091.1 GCA_026395475.1 Candidatus Roizmanbacteria bacterium
AAAAAAGAAAAAAGCAAATTATCAAAAATAATAAATCACTATGGACTTTGGAGAACTTATTATAGAATGTTTTAGCACCCTCACCATTAATAAAATGAGGACGGGTCTTGCCATCTTGGGAATTGTCATTGGTATTGGGAGTGTTATTGCACTTATCTCTCTTGGGCAAGCAAGTCAAAAAATGGTTGAAAATCAAATACAATCTCTTGGTTCTAACCTACTCACAGTTCAACCTGGCGGACAGTCAAATGGCGCAGTCAGGGGCGCCCAAGGGGGAGGAACAACACTTACTTTAGATGATGCAAAAGCAATTCAATCATCTCCAACTATTACTACCGTCAAAACAATCTCTCCAGAATATTCAAAAAGAGCCCAGGTGATTGTGGGACGAAATAACACAAATACGCAAATTTATGGCGTATATCCTGCGTACGCAGAAATTCGTAAAATAACCCTTTCATCAGGAGTTTTTATTTCGACCCGAGACGTGGAAGGGATGAGTAAAGTAGCTGTTGTTGGCCCACAAGTTGTTACAGATCTATTTGGGGAAGGTGCTAATCCTGTTGGGAAAATGATACGTATTGGAGTCCAATCACTGAAAATAATTGGTGTTACGACAGCCAAAGGGGGAAGTGGGTTTAATAATCAAGATGACATTATCTATGTTCCACTGAGTACTGCCCAAAAACAACTTTTTGGAGCTTCTAATTTAAGTTCAATTTCTATTGAAGCAAAATCACAAGAAGTAATGACTCAAACACAAAATGATGTGGGTTATCTTTTGTTAGCTCGACATAAGTTTAGTGATCCAACACAAGCCGATTTTTCTATTATGTCACAGACAGACATCTTAAACACTGCATCAAGTGTAACCGGGACGTTTACTACACTACTTAGTGGTATTGCTGGCATATCTCTTCTTGTAGGGGGAATTGGCATTATGAATATAATGTTGGTGACTGTAACAGAACGAACAAGAGAGATTGGGCTGAGAAAGGCACTCGGGGCAAAACAGAAAGTTGTTATATTGCAATTTTTATTTGAAGCGATAATCCTTACATTTACAGGTGGAATTATAGGTATGATTCTTGGAATTCTTATCTCATTTGTTCTTTCAAGCACAATGAATTTGCCATTTACAATATCTTGGCCTGCAATTCTGCTCGCTATGGGAGTATCTGGGATAATTGGAGTTTTGTTCGGGTGGTATCCTGCACAAAAAGCTTCAAAACTACAGCCAATTGAAGCATTACGATACGAATAATAAATCTAAATGGAGAAAAATTCAGCAAAAAATCAGCTAAATTGTTTATTATTTATTATTAATTATTAAAACAATAATCATATGAAACCAGTAGTTGTTCTTCTAATCGCAATCGGGGTGGGAGCATTAGCCTTTTATGGGGGTATGCAATATCAATTAAATAAACAAGCAACTGGAACCGGACGTAATTTCGCATCTGGTCAACAGGGCATGGGGAGAACGGGAGTAGGAACAGGAGTACGAAGAACAGGGAACGGACAACCAATATCAGGAGAGATCATAAATGTTGATACAGATTCACTTACAGTGAAACTTACAGATGGTAGCTCTCGAATTATTTTATTAAATGATAAAACCATTTATAATAAAACTGCATCTGTAGAAAAAACTGAACTCAAAGCGGGAGAAAAGGTGGGAATTTTTGGAACTACCAATACAGATGGAAGTGTTAGCGCACAAAATGTTCAGTTAAATCCACAATTTCGTATGGGTGGAGTTGGAGCAAATGCAAGTGGGTCCGCAAGATAATATAATAAGATACATATGATAGGAATTATTTCTGCAATCGTTATTTCTATACTTCCTTTTCTTTATTTGTTTACACAAATAAAAATTGTTGGAAATTTTAACTATGCATTTGCAAATATAGCAGGATTTATTGGAGCAGCTTTTTTATTGTGGGAATTTATATTAGGAATTAAAGTTCTTACAAAAAAAATAGCTCCCAATCCCGCACTTTTCATTAAATTGCACATACTATTGGGAGTATGGGGAATGTTTTTTGTGCTTATTCACCCTATTCTTGATAGGGAGATTTGCAATTCTTTTAGTCCTGTTGTTATGGCTTACGAGTACTTTTTTACGTCAAAATGTTTCGTATAAACAATGGTTAAATGTTCATTATTTGTCATATCCATTAATGTTCTTTGTTTTTCTGCATGCACTAGATATTGGAACATTTCTAAGGACTTTTGTACTCATAAAAGTATATTGGTTTACGCTAATGGCTTTATATACTGGTTTAGTTATCTGGCGTGTGAGCGTTGCTATTTTTTCTAAACAAATAAAATGAACATCAAAAAAAACAGTTACATGATGTTGGGACTTGTTTTTGGAGTAAGTGTTATTCTCTATGTTTTTGACACTTCGATACACACTTCTTCAAAAATACAGATTGTGCCACAAACCTTTATTCCAAGCATCATTCCAACAACTCAACTAATTACACCAACAATTACCACACAAAGTGTCTCGCCTACATCAGTCCAAATAACTTTACCAACAACAGTTCCAACATCATCATTAAAACGGCTTTCTAACTCTGTTGACTATACAGTAAGAGGAATCCCTGAGCATATAGTTGTAACCATAACACTCCAAGGTACAACAATCACAGATCTTCAACTAACACAAAATACTGATAACGGAGAATCAGCAGCATATCAAGATGCATTTCTTTCAGTGATTAAACAATCAGTAGTAGGAAAAAATATAAAAGATATCAACGTCTCTCGTGTTGCAGGTGCATCATATACTACAGATGCATTTATGCAGGCAATCAGCAACATACAAGCAAAAATATAAAGGGAGTGATTATGCTAGATGTGTCTCATCGTATTTCATTTGTGCCTTTTTCACTTGTTTCAAGTTTTTATAAAAATATAAGCCCATCAATAGAACTATAAATGCACTTATACGTATTGCAAATCCTGGTCCCCATTTTTCTGCAACATACCCAATTTCAAAATTGCCAATGGGGGCAAACCCAAGGTAGGAAAGTGTATAAATACTCATAACTCTTCCTCTCATATTGTCAGAAACAGCATGTTGGATAGTAGTATTTATCATTGCAAACATACCAACCAAACTAAATCCTATTACAAAAAGGAAAAAATAAGCAATATAAACATTTCTTGTAAAAGTAAAAAATATAAGCATTATTGCAAATAAAATATTTCCCCCAATGATAAATATATAGGGGCTTATTTTGTGAGAGTACGCAGAGATCATAACTGTGGCGAATAATGCACCTATTCCTGTCGCGGCATATAAGTATCCCAACCCAGATGCATTCATATTAAAAATATCATGGGCGATAACAGGCATCAGAGTTGAATAGGACCAACCAAATATAGATATCATAACTGTCGACATGAGGAGTGTCTTTATTGTTGGGTGGGAAAATGCATAGTTAAGTCCTTCTTGGATAGCTTTCCTTGGGCTTGCGTGAACTTTAAGAGGAACAACCTTTGTTTTTATAAAGTATAAGGCAATGATTACAGCAATATAACTAAATCCGTTCAAGAGAAATGCCATTCCTAACCCAAAGCCTGCAATCAAAAGTCCTGCAACTGTTGGCCCAACGACACGAGCACTATTATAGATGGTTGAGTTTAATGCTATTGCCGAGGAAAGGAGCTTCTTATCATCGACGAGTTCTGAAACGTATGCTTGACGAGCAGGAATATCAATTGCTTGTACTATGCCAAGAAGGAATGCTAATAATATGATTTGCCATACAGTTATGAGATTTGTGACAGTTAATATTCCCAATATAAACGCCAGTATCATAGAACATGTTTGAGTTACCATAATAACCTTTTTCTTTGGGAACCTATCTACGATAACACCCCCAATAAGCGAAAGAAATAATGCAGGGAGGGTTGAAGCGGCGGCACTTAAGCCTACATAAAATGCTGAGCGAGAAAGCTGAAAAATAAGCCATCCTTCTGCGACAATTTGAAGCCAAGATCCAATCGTTGAGATAAGTTGGCCAATAAAATAGAGCGTATAATTGCGACTTTTGAATGCATGGAGTGATGAGAGGAGTTTATCTGTCCATCCAATGGTTTCTCCAACATTAATCTCTGAACTTTCATTCACGATATACTGATCTTCCTCTGACTCATTTACTTGGGACATTCTTTGATTATATCAAAAAAATAGGCACAAAAACTGGAGGTCAAATACATATTCCATATGGTATATTAAAACCATAATATTAATTTAATTTAATAAAATATATGACTACTTTTTGTAGCACATGTGGCATGCCACTAGAAAAGAAGGAAGATATTGGTGTCGTAAACACCAGTGGATCATTTTGCCGATACTGTGTGAATATAGATGGGACAGTAAAGAATTCTGATCAAATATTTGCCGGTGGCGTTTCCTTTTTTATGCATA
>JAPLYQ010000154.1 GCA_026395475.1 Candidatus Roizmanbacteria bacterium
GATTGCATTTGATATAGATGAGTCAGTGTCGCTTGATGGCAATTCAGCTCCCTATATTTTGTACACATTTGTAAGAACACAAAGTATTATTTCCAAAGAGAATGAAAATTCTGGAAACTATCCAAAAGAAATATCTGCAGATGAAAAACAAATGCTGAGACTTATCTTTCAATATACCGATAAAGTATATAAAGCTGCCTCAACTTTGTCCCCCAATATTATTGCGGGATATTTGTATGATTTGTGTCGAGAATATAATTTGTTTTATCAAAAAAATCCTATTCTCAAAGCAGAGACAGATCAAAAGTATATTCTTCTTGTCATAACAAAAGCAGTCGGATCCATTATTAAGCATGGATATGATTTGCTCGGTATACAAACAGTTCAAAAAATGTAATATGGCCTACTATATCTGTTCATCATGTAGTTATGGAGCGGCTTCCTGGATTGGGAAATGCCCTGGATGTGGTGAATGGAATACGTTACAGCAAAAGAAAGAGGAGTCACAAATTGTCAGAAAAAAGTCTACCCCAACACAGTTTTCTCCCCTAAAAAAAATTGATAAAACAAAATCTAACAGACAGTCTATGGGGATGTTTGAGTTTGATCGAGTACTTGGAGGTGGATTGACTCCTGGCGAGGTAGTATTACTCTCGGGAGAACCTGGTATTGGAAAGTCTACTCTTCTTCTTCAAATCATTCAAAATGGGACCGCTATTTATGTATCGGGAGAAGAATCATTGAATCAAGTACAACATAGAGCAGAACGATTACACGCAAAAATTGAGCATATTTTATTTTCGGATGAATCAAATATTGATCATATCCTTTCAGGCGTTGAAGCTCAAAAAAAAGCTCAACTTGTTATTCTAGACTCTATTCAAACACTCTATACAGAAGATGTTGAGACGCCCCCAGGAAGTATTAACCAGATAAAAGAAGTGATGAATCGGGTGATCACTTTTGCAAAAAAAAGTGGCATTCCCTTTCTCGTTATCGGGCATGTTACTAAGGATGGAGTTTCTTGAAGTACAGGCATTGGCAGTCCCCACCACACTTTCTATTCCCCGCAGAGTTGCAAAAGGAATAGATTTTAATCGAGTTCAACTTCTTATCGCAATTGCAAAGAAATATCTTAATCTGAAACTTGATAGTTATGACATATATTTCAATGTGGTTGGAGGTATACGAATTACCTCTCCTCTTGCGGATGTGGGAATTATCGCAGCTCTCTATTCTTCAGTCTTGTCTAAAATAGTAAAGACAAATCAAGTTTTTATCGGTGAAGTTGGGTTGCTTGGAGAAATTCGATCTGGCTATTTAGGAAAGAAAACAGCTACTGAAGCAAAACGACTGGGGTTAACTCCACTAGACCAAAAACATCTTTCTTCAATAAAAGAATTGCAAAAATTTATTGTGTCTTCGTAAAAGTTTTTTCTAAGATGGTTTTTTTTCCATTTGCTCCAATCACTTCTATAGAAATTGGATTAATCTTTTGCTTAAGTGGCATTACATATTCAAACACTCCCTCTTTGTTTTGATATACCCGTTCGCCCATAATAGTAATCACTGCCTCTTTGTCTGTTTTACCGATTATTTTAATTGTTCTTTCTCTTTTGAAAGTGCTAGATTGTGGAGAAACAATTTGAATTGTTGGAGGCTTAAGAAATTGAAATAGTTGATAGGAAAAGTAGCCAATGAGTAATGCAAATGCGATAACAAAACCAGCAATAATTGTTTTTTTTGAGTCAGATGAAAGATAAGAACTGGAAACTTTTTCTTTAAATTTTATATCTTCGATACGTTCGTATTCACGTCGAAAAAAAGCGAGTATTTTGCGTTCATCTAACTCTAAGAAGCGAGCATAATTTTTAAGGATACCGGTTACATAAATGCGAGAGGTAAATGTATCCCACCTATCTTCTTCAAGAGCGGAAATAAACTGTTCTCGTACTTTAATACGTTTTTCGACATCACGAAGAGATAATTTCTTTCTCTCGCGAGCATCCTTCAGGAGTTTTCCAACAGATAGCATTATATTCTCGTAACTTGTAACGTGAGCTTATTCTTTTACACGCTCGCCGTATTCCCCTGTTTCCGGGTTGACTGTGATCATGTCTCCCACTTTTACAAATAGTGGAACCATGACGGTGACACCAGTTTCTACTTTTGCAGCTTTTTTTGCACCAGAAACTGTATCGCCTTTAATAGCTTCTTCAGTTTCAATAATCTTAAACTTTACTGAGACTGGAGGTCTCATAGTAAGAGGTTTATCGTCATACATATAGACATAATATCCATTTCCTTCTTTCATGAAGTTGGCAACATCACCAACTATTGAGAGAGCGAGAGTGTACTGATTGTATGATCTTTGATCCATGAAGTATACATTTTCAGGGTCTTTATAGAGATATTCCATTTCAATACAAGAAACATCAAGAACATCTACATCTTCATTAGATTTGAAAGCGTAATCAATATTTTTATGAGTAATAAGATTTTTAATGCGGGCTTTCATGAGAGCTGATCCTTTTCCAGGAGAATAAAAATCCGCTTTCTGTACCTGCCAAATTGTTCCTTGGTGATTAATAAATTCCCCTTTTTTTAACGCGCCTGCATTAGTTTTCATTTCAATATCAAAAAAAATAGTAATAAAGCTCTGTTCTGAACCTCTATTGTATATCAGGACAATTCTTTCTGCAACTCTTCCAGAAGCTTCTTAGACTTTGCAGACATCCGTTCTGGGACATCAATAACATACATAACGTACAAATCTCCTTTGTGTGCTTGTTGAGGATAGACAATTCCATGCCCACGCAATCGAACTGTTGTCCCCGATTTTGTACCAGGTCTTACTCGAAGTTTTACTGTCTCATTATCAAGAGTTTCTATTTGTAGTTCTCCACCTAATGCTGCAAGTGGGAAAGATATTTTTTTCTCAATATATACATCTTGTCCTTCTCTTCTGAATCTACTATCCGGACGAACACGAACCAATACATCAAAGTCGTCAAAGCGAATTTTCATTCCATCATCTACTCCCGCTGGGATTTTTATGGTGTGATTTTTTCCTTTAATGACTGTCTCCTTTGCAACACCGTGAACTGCTTCTTGGAATGAAAGCTCCATCTGATATACGTCTCTACGTTTTCGCTGACGTCCAGACTGAGCTCCACCAAATCCAAAGAATTGTTCGAAAATATCAAAAGGATCTCCTCCACCAAAGTCTACTCCTTCAAATGGGTTTCCTCCACCGTTTGATGAGTAGGTGTATGAAAATGGACCTTGTCTTTGCTGATTTGCTGCACCTTGTGAATGGCTTCCAAATCCACCCTTTTCAAATCCTTCTTTTCCATATTGATCATACATTTGCTTCTTATTTGCGTCAGATAGCACTTCATATGCCTTATTTATTTCTTTAAATTTGGTAGATGCCTCTGGAGATTTATTACGATCTGGATGCCACTGTAAAGCCTGCTTGCGATATGCAGCTTTAATTTCAGCTTCTGTTGCTCCTTTTTTTATTCCCAGTAATTCGTAATAATCCATAGAAAATACATTTTATCATGCTTAAACAAAACGAGATCCCGACTTGCGTCAGGATGACGTTTTGGTTTTTAACCAATTTAACTAATTTAACTTACTACTTGCCCTTCTTCCACATCTTTCTTCTCTTCTTTCTTTTCTTCAGCGGGTGCTCCCTCTGGGGATGGTGCCGCTTCTTGTTTTGGTTCTTCTTTTTTATACATATACTGGCCAATCTTCTGCAGTTCATCAGAAAGTTCTGTTGTTTTTTTCTCAATATCTTCTTTACTTCCCTTTTCTGAAATATCTTTCAATTCTTTTATCTTTTTCTCAATCGTTTCTTTTAATTCTTTAGGTGCTTTGTCACCAACATCTTTTAATGATTTCTCTGATGTGTACACCAGATTGTCAGCTTTATTCTTTACTTCAATCTTTTCTTTTTCTTCCTTATCTTTTTCAGCATTTGCCTCTGCTTCTGTTTTCATCTTCTCTATTTCATCTTTTGTAAGCCCAGTTGACCCGGTGATTTTAATTGCCTGTGTTTTTCCTGTCGCCTTATCCTTTGCAGTTACGGTAACAATACCGCTTGCATCAATATCAAAGGAAACTTCAATCTGTGGAACACCACGTGGTGCTGGTGGGATACCGTCCAGTATAAATCGGCCGAGTGACTTATTATCTTTTGCAAGTGGTCTCTCTCCTTGCAAGATATGAATTTCAACCTGTGTCTGATTGTCTCCTGCTGTTGAGAATATTTCAGAACGTGATGTTGGGATACTTGTATTTCTCTGAATAAGAGGTGTTGACACACTTCCTAATGTTTCAACTCCTAAGGTGAGAGGTGTAACGTCAACAAGTAATATATCTTTTCCGCCCACGTCTCCTGCAATAACTCCCGCTTGAATAGCTGCTCCAACGGCAACAACTTCATCAGGATTTACTGAACGATTTGGATCTTTTCCAAAGAAATTCTTTACAACTTCAATAACTTTTGGCATTCTTGTCATTCCTCCCACCATGACAACTTCGTTGATGTCAGAGACAGCAAGTTTTGCGTCGCTCAAACACTTTTTTACAGGTTCAAGTGATTTCTCAACTAAGTCCCCTACTAATGATTCAAGTTTTGCTCTTGTTATTTTTGTAACCAAGTGAAGAGGCCCATCTTTTCCTTGTGTGATAAATGGAAGATTGACTTCAGACTCCATAGACGAGGACAATTCAATCTTTGCCTTTTCAGCTGCATCTCTCAGTCTCTGTAATGCCTGTGGATCTTTTCTAAGATCTACACTATTTTCTTTCTTGAATTCATCTGCAAGGAAGTCAACAATTACTTTATCAAAATCATCTCCTCCTAAATGAGTGTCCCCATTTGTTGACTTAACTTTATATACACCGGATTGTGCGTCAAGGTCAAGTTCAAGAATGGAAATATCAAATGTACCACCACCAAGATCGTATACTGCAATGGTGTGTGTATTTTTCTTATCCAATCCATAGGCTAAAGCTGCAGCTGTTGGTTCGTTAATGATACGAACTACTTCTAGCCCTGCGATTTCTCCAGCTTGTTTTGTTGCTTGTCGTTGAGCATCATCAAAATAGGCGGGAACTGTAATAACAGCTTGTGTCACTTTATCGCCAAGATATTTTTCTGCATCTGCTTTAATTTTGGCAAGTATTTTTGCAGAAATTTCTTGTGGACTAAACTGTCTCCCTTCAACTTCTACCACTGCCATATCATTTTTTCCTGCTTTTACAGTGTAAGGAAGCCATTTTGTATCTGTCTGAACTGATGGATCAGATAATTTGCGTCCTACAAGTCGTTTAATAGAATAAATTGTTGACTTAGAATTAAGCACCATCTGACGCTTTGCAACGTCCCCTACGATA
>JAPLYQ010000008.1 GCA_026395475.1 Candidatus Roizmanbacteria bacterium
TACATTAAACGCTCCCCATGCGAACGTGGAAAATAAATGATTGATGAAATTAGCACGATATGCCAAAATCAGAGATGCATTTATTTTTATAATCGCTTTATAAATCCTGAGATATCGTTTCATATTATTGTCCTACCGCAGTAAACTCTTTAATTCCTCGTTTCCAAAGATATTGATGTACCAAAAGTAATGCACAAAGCCATGCTCCTTGTATACAGATGATGCCGAGAAAATCCAGCGGTCCATATGGTTTCATAAATGTCATAACGGGATAATAGTTACTATATGCAAAAGGAAGAAATTGCGCAAAGGCCCGCATTCCTTGTGGATACCATTCCAGCGGCATCACTGCACCAGAAAAAACAATTGCTAAAATAGTTGTCAGTTCATAAAATCCCCGCATATCTTTGAACCAAAATGAAAGATATGAGATACTCATCTTAAAGGTAAAAGAAATAAAATAGCCAAGAGTAAAGATGATTAAAACAAAAGGAATATAGATGGGACGAAGTGTTATAGCTAAATTTCCATGAAATAGAAGAATAAACGCTCCTATGAGGACCGTCGCATAAAATGCTTGCAGTACTCGATATGGAATCTCTCCTATAAAATTGATCCAAAAATAGGAAATTGGCTTGGTTAAATAATTCACTAATTCGCCCTGCTTAATGTCTACTTCTGCCACCTCATATTCTACGTGTGATGTTAAAAATAGTCCTCCAATTGTCATGAGGATGTAATAGGTGGATATATAGTTCAGTTGCTCCTTCCCTCCTGCCCAAAATAATATTAACGTCAAGTTGTTAGACATAGGAATCAGAATCCATAAGAAGGATCTTAGTCGATATTCAAGCGTTCGTTCAAAATGGAGTAGAACCATGCGAATCCATTTCATACGGTTGAGGAAGAAAAAATCCCACTGATAATTTCTTCTATTTGTGGTTCTTCAATGGTGAGATCTATTACTGGGTAATGAGATAAAATATACCCCGCGACAGCTGCTATTTTGTCTTTTGAAACTTCTAGAGTAGCGTTTTGTCCTTCTATCGAGACTAGTTTTCCTTGCTTTTCAAGTTCAGATCGTTCTATTGGTCTTTCAAAAACCACCGATATTCGTTTCAGTTGTGTGTGTTTCGAAACTACTGTATCAAGACTTCCGTCATACAGAATACGCCCATGGTTAATGATGATTATGCGCTTACACAGCTCCTTTACATCATCCATATAATGACTGGTAAGCAATATAGTCGCATTATATTTTTTATTATATTCTCGTACAAACGAACGTATTTTTTGTTGCATAACAATATCTAATCCGATAGTCGGTTCATCTAGAAATAATATCTTTGGTGAATGAAGAAGTTGTGCTACAAGTTCACATTTCATACGTTGGCCAAGAGATAGCTTTCGTACTTGAACTGCAAGCACATCTTTTAAATCTAATAATTCAACCAATTCATCGAGCATTTTTTTAAAATGATCATTAGGGATTTCATACATCTCTTTGTAAAGTAAATATGATTCCATTGGAGGTAAATCCCACCACAACTGACTTTTTTGCCCCATGACAAGTGATATTGAGCGTAAATAGTCATAATTTCTATCAAAAGGAGTGTGTCCTAATACTTGTATTTCACCACTTGTTGGATAGATAAGTCCAGATAAACATTTAAGCGTGGTTGTTTTGCCTGCTCCATTTGGTCCGATAAATCCAACCAACTCTCCCTGTTCTATAGAAAAGGAAATATCATCAACTGCTTTTGATGTTTCGTACGTTCGTTTAAAAAATGAATGTACCGACCCCATAAACCCCGCCTCTTTTTTATAGATGCGAAAGTGTTTGGAAAGATGGGATACCGAAAGGGTTGCCATAGGTATGAGTATATTCTTATTTTAAATGTTTAGCAATGCATACAAATCACTAATAAGATAGAGAGAGCCTGTTGCAATTATATCTCTATCGTTGGCATGTATCATTTTTTTTACTTCGCTCTTTGTTTTTGCAATCAATACATTCTCAAATCCACTCCGTTTCAGTGCATCACGTATTTCTTCAGCTTTTGTTGAAAGATATCCAAAATCTGGATTATCGCTGAATATTGTCGTTGCAATTATGTTATGAGCAAAAGGAATCATAAGACGAACCATCTTCATATATTCTTTCCCATGTTTGAATGCAATTACAAACGTGAATTTTTTGTTTGGATAGACTGTTTTGACGGTTTTAAGGAGTGCCTTCATTTTTTGAACATTATGAGCGCCATCTAATAAGATTAGATGCTGATTATAGGTAGCAAAATCCATTCTTCCTTTGAATCGAAGATTTTCTGAGATTGATCGAATCTTTTGAATATCAATTGTAAAGTTGTCTCGTAATCCCAGATGAAAAATGGTAGCAAGAGCAAGAGCTGCATTTTGAGCTTGGTGAAAACCAAGTAAACCAACAGCAATGTCTATATATTCTTTACCTTTCCATTGAAATGTAAATGTGGTTTTTCCATTTTTGAAAACAATGTGTTTTATTGCTGTTTTTTCTACAAAATAGAGCTTTGATTTTTTTCTTTGAGCTATCCTCTTAAACTCTTTTTCAACCGATGCTGTTTGATATATCGAGATCATTTCTCCATGTTCAGGACAAATCATTCCCTTGTGATATGCAATTTTAGACAGTGTATTTCCAAGAGCTTTTATATGATCAAATCCTATTTTTGAAATAACGGCCAATTTGTCATTTCTTTCAATAACATTGGTTCCGTCATACAATCCTCCCATTCCAACTTCTACAATTGCATAATCAACCTGTTCTTTTTCAAATACATAGAATACAAAAGCTACCATAAGCTCAAAATAGGTAAGTTTGCCATATGAAGAATCTCTCATTTTTTCCACGAACGGTACTATTTCTTCAAAATATTTGAGATATTTCTTTTCCTCAATTAATCCATTATTAATTTCCGTCCGTTCGCGAATATCCATAAGATGATGAGATAAATGAAGTCCTACTCTAAGCCCGTGTGCTATAAGAAAACTACTTATCATGAATGAGGTCGACCCTTTCCCAGAAGTACCTGCAACATGGATTACTTTTAGTTTATTTTGAGGTGAATCAAGAAGACGTAATAGTTCTTTTGTTCGTACAATACTCGCATCTCCCGGTGAAAGCGATAGTTTATTGCTGTAAATAAATTTTTCAAGATATTGCTCGATGTCTTTGATTGTGTGAAACATACACGTAATTATAAATGAATTAATAAAAAAGAAGGCTCAACTGGAGAAATTGCTTATGTCATAAGGAGAAAATGTGAGCCCACTGGGACTCGAACCCAGAACCAACAGCTTAAAAGGCTGCTGCTCTACCATTGAGCTATGGACCCTACTTACAGATGATAATTGTATCAACTGAGCCTCCGTAATTCAAACTAAGATCACCCTTGATTTTGTTGTTGGCTTTCTCGTATCTGTCTCATTCGTCTATCGTTTACTTTTCGTAATGTTGAAGTTAATACTCTTTTTCGAATACGTAAAGAAATTGGTGTGATTTCCAATAGCTCATCATCATTAATAAAGTCAAGGCTTTGCTCTAAGGTAAGGCGTGTTGGTGGAATAACTCCAACCGATACTCCTTCTCCTGCAGATCGATTATTTGTTAATTGTTTTTCTTTTGATACATTAACCTCAATATCGTCCATCTTATTAGCAGCTCCAACAACCATTCCTTCATATACGACATCTCCATGTCCTACAAAAAGAACACCACGAGCTTGTACTTTTCCAATAGCATAGTTTGCAGCTTCTCCACCTTTTACTGATACAAGACTTCCGTTTCGCGTATCATCCATTCGAAGGCCTTTTGGAAAGTATCCTAAGAAAAATGAATGAAGAATTGCTGTTCCTCTTGTTTTAGTAAGTAATGAATTTCGAATACCTAATAGATTTTGACTTGCAATACGATACACAATACGGTTCTGGTTGCCACCCTCTTTCTTCATATCAAGCATTGAAGCTTTTCGTTTACCCATTTCTTCGGTGATAACACCAAAAAATTGCTCTTCAACCTCGATAGTTACCTCTTCAAATGGTTCGCAAATTTCTCCGTTGATTGTCTTATAAATTACCTGTGGTTTTGAAACTTCCATTTCATATCCTCCACGTCTCATTTCTTCCAAAAGAACTGCCAAATGCAATTCTCCACGACCGGAAACAATAAATCCAACACCTTCTGTATCATCCTCAACTCGAAGTCCAAGATTTGTTTCTACTTCTTTGTACAGACGTTCACGAAGTTGACGAGACGTGCTAAACTTTCCTTCTTTTCCTCCAAAAGGACTTGTGTTTGGGCCAATACTAATTTTAATCGTTGGATCTTCAACGGTGATGTGAGGCATACTTTGTGGAAATCCAGGATCACAGACTGTTTGACCAATGGTAAGAATTGGAATTCCCGCAATAGTTGCAATATCTCCCGCAACTGCTTGTTCAACTTCTACTCTGTCTAATCCTGATGTAGTAAATAGTTTTGCCACTCTATTAGTCCCAATTACTTTATCGTTTTCTCCCACAACGGCAATGTTTTGGTCTTTTTTTAATGTTCCTTGAGTAATTTTTCCAATACATAATTTTCCTACATAATTATCATAGTCAAGGGTTGAAATCTGCATTTGAAGAGGTTTATCTTCATTCATTGCAACATTAGGAAATTCTTTTAGGATTGTGTCAAATAAGGGAACCAAATCTCCTGGAGTTTCTGCAGAATAGTTTTCTGGCAAGCTATAAAACGCTTTTCCATCTCTTCCTACTGCAAATAGAGTAATAAATTCAAGTGAAGAATCGTCCTGTGCAAGATCTAGAAATAATGTTTCAATTTCTGCAATAATTTCCAGTGGTCGTGCATCACGCTTATCAATTTTATTGATAACAAGTACTATTTTTAAGCCAGCTTCAAGTGCTTTCTTCAACACAAATTTTGTTTGTGGAAGTGGTCCTTCTGCGGCGTCTACGAGTAAAATAGCGCCTGATGCCATGGTGATTGTACGTTCTACTTCTCCACCAAAGTCAGCATGTCCAGGAGTGTCAATGATATTGATTTTTGTATCTTTATAGAAAACAGAAGTATTTTTTGCAAGAATGGTAATTCCACGCTCACGCTCAAGATCATTTGAGTCCATGATAAGGGTTTCTGACATTTCTTTTTGATTATCTCGGAATGTCTTTGTTTGTTTTAAAAGAGCATCAACGAGGGTTGTTTTTCCGTGATCAACGTGGGCGATGATAACGATATTACGAATCTCCATAAGATTATAGTTTGGTGGAATCAGTCAACTTAAACAAAAAGAAGTCGAATAAACTCCAAATTATGAACATATTATTATACACCATTTTGGGGGTGTTTTGGGGGGAAATATGTTTTTGATGGCATTCTGAGTGATATGGATTATACACGAAGAATCTAGCGAGTGAAAACGAGTGAAATACAGCACTAAAATGCCTAGATTCTTCACTTCGTTCAGAATGACTCCACTATCTATGATAAAATAGAAGAAATTGCCCGGTCGTCTAACGGTAGGACATCAGACTCTGAATCTGATTATCTTGGTTCAAATCCAGGCTGGGCAACCCTTCTTTTCCTCACTTCAAATTTTTAATAATTAATTTGAAATTTAAAATCAATTTTAAAATTGAATAAAAATTAAAAATTTTAAATTAAAAATCATCTTAAATTAAGACAAAGTTACAGATCTTCCCTTTCACATAAATAAGTCTGTATTTTTTCCCTTCGAGATATTTTTGTATTCCTTCTGCAACAAGTGCTTCTTTTACAATTGCATCCTGCTCTGCTCCAACTGGGACCTTTACCGTACCACGGAATTTCCCATTTACTTGTACGGGAACTTCTACAGACGTTTCTTTTATATCAACAGCTGTTTGAGTTGGCCAGTGTGACAAATGTACCGATGTTTTTTCTTTGAAGACATCTCTTTATTTAACTTATTCACCAATTCTGGGTTAGATTTTTCAATTTTCTGGTTTTGAGATGTGTAAAGTGCCCAAACTCTTTTTAAAAATCTATGTCCACCCTGAAGAGCTGCTGTTGACCATGCTATTTCCATATTGAATGGAGCCATAAACATTTCGTACATGCGCAGTGTGTCTGCCCCATATTGTGCAACAACATCATCTGGATTGATGGTGTTTCCCCAACTTTTACTCATTTTGCGATGATCCTCTGCAAGTACCATTCCCACATTTCTCAATCGAAGAAATGGTTCGGGATAATTTACAAGCCCTAAATCTCGTAATGCTTTGACCCAAAATCGTGCATATAATAAATGGAGTACTGCATGCTCTGCTCCTCCTAAATACCAATCGACCGGCATCCATGATGAGTTTTGTAATCCTTTTATAAATTCTGGTAATGTCTCTCCTCTTTTTTCCTGAGCAAAACGCATAAAATACCAACAGCTTCCAGCCCAGTTTGGCATTGTGTCTGTTTCCCGCTCTGCTTTTCCTCCACACACAGGACATGTTGTTTCTGTAAATCCTGGGATTGCAGACAATGGTGATTCGCCTGTATCAGTTGGCTCATAGGATGCAGTATACGGAAGCTCAAGTGGGAGTTGTTCATCGGTTAGTGGAATCCAACCCTTATTTGCTGTCAGAACCTCCTCAGGAATAGTAAATTTTTTATCATATACTGTTGTTCCTTTTTTGGCACATTGTTCACAATGGACCATTGGGAT
>JAPLYQ010000073.1 GCA_026395475.1 Candidatus Roizmanbacteria bacterium
GTTTTTATTACTCCTGTTGTCCCCGTTGTAAATGAAAAGGTATGAGTTGTTCCATTTTGTCCTGCACGTGAATCACTTATAACTGCTTTTGCATTGGTGAAGGATCCTGCATACACGGGGGATATGAATGAAGATATAAACAGCGCAATCGATAGCAATAATGAAAAAAATGAGAACATAAATTATCCCTTTACAATAATTTCAAATGCTTTTTTAAGTTGTTTTCTTTTTCTAATAATACTTATCATTATTGCTATTAAGAGTACTAGAATAATTGACTGTTGTAATGGGAAAATAACAAAAGCGAACGATTTTTTCTGAGAAAGTCCATTACCAATTGACACAAAAAGATCTGCGTTGTAATAAAAATTAGTTGAACTTTTACCGTAAAAGGAGTTTTCCAACCTCTTTCTGTCCCCGGGAAAACCAATCGTTCATCCAGTTCTATAACCTCTGTCTTTCCAAAGAGTGGATAAATCCTAAGATATGGTTTTGCACTGATGTGGTTAAGGGCAGTATTTTTTACGTTAAATGACAAGTTGAGTGTGCTTGTTTCCGAAACCCATGAGCTAAGGGATGGCTTCTGTAACTCAATTGAGTTTAATGGAACATCTTGTACTCCCACAGATCCTAAGATAAGAACACCCATTTTAGTAAGCACTAATGAGCCAGATTTACTTTGACCTGCAGAATAAAATGGTTCTACATAGAGCATGCCGTAATATCCACCAAGGGGGATTGTTTTGGGAAGTTCTATTTTAATATTCACGATCGCCTCTTTTTTGGCAGGGATAAGAAGGGATGAATTGGAAACGGAAATCCACGATCCAATACTTTGGAGAGGTGTTGAGTTTTCCAAGACTAATGGTTCAAATCGGAGGCGAACAGGGAGGGGGAGATCTCCATTATTTGTTATGGAAAGTATCGTATTTGATGTTTTTCCTGGGGAAAGGGAGAGATTAATAATGGAAGGGTGAACAGAAAGAGATGTCGAATTTTTTTCTTGGGCAATGACCGGGGAAAAAACAGTGAGTGTAACGATGGCGATTGTTAGTGTTACTAATTTTTTTATTGTGTTCATAATTTTTTTCCTTCTGTCTAATTCTCGCATATGTCGGCAGTTGCGCCGTTTTGCATCGTTTTTCCCACCTCGCTCTCAACTCTCATCCGCAAAAAGGTCAACATGCCTCGCATATTGCTTCGAATTAGACAAATCATATCCAATTTTGTCATCTGTTCTCTTTTTCCGATTGCAACTGATCTTAGCTGATTTCAACTGATTTTTAACTAATATGTTGGAACTGCCACATAAATAACGGTCGTTCGATATTGTCCTGCTACCGTTGATGCTTGTGCTGTTACACGGTACGAAACAGTAAATTGTTCGCTTGCAATAGGTGAGAGGATTGGGCCGGCGTGGTCTGCTACCGGATCCCCAGGGGAGGTAGTGGTAAATCCTGCAAATTTTGGTCCACCATTAGTAAATCGATCTACTGTTCCCCCTGTCAAACTACTATCATTTGTTGTATATCCGAATCCAACACCCGACCAAACGGTTGGAGCAGAATTTGTTCCGGCATAGTTTGCAATCGTGTATGTTCCATTCACACTGTGAGTGAGTGGTTGAGTTTCATATCCGTATATTAAGTATCCGTTATATGCATTTGTTGATGTTGTTAAAATTGTTGTTTTTGCAGAATCAGTATATGAATTTCCAGAATTTAAATTTGAAAATGTGATTGCAGATGCATCTACTCCGAACGTGAATGTTGGATCTGATGTAGTTTGGCTTGTCCCGGGTCCCCATGCGCTTTCTGTAAACTTTCCTTGAGACGCTTTTACCTTAATGGTGTACGTCGTACTATTTTTCAAATTTGTCACATAAAATCCTCCCGATCCACCCCATCCAACAGAGATTGCCCCAGTGTAGGGAAGCCAATCTTCTGTCCCAAGAACGGCTCCCATTGTTCGATCACTTTGTATATATCGAGTTGTTGTCCCATCAAAAATTGAAATAGCAAATTTGGTGTCAGTTGGGTTGCTTCCTGGTAGTATTGTGACAAAAAGTCTGTCGTAGTTTGTCCCTGGATTGGTAACAGTTGGAGCCGGAGGCACTGCCGCTTGAATTGTGAGGATGAGTCCAGCTTGAGCTGTATAAGTTGTAGAATCCAACTTTCCTTGATCCTGTCCACCCGCTGTCCCAAAAAGCGAATAAGTAGTCGAGGTTATTCCGCTGTCACCTCCACTGCCAAATCCATATTCTTTGAGTTCATAAGTTGTGCTTTGAGGACCTGCGGATACATATGTAACATGTAGCATATAACAGGTAACACACAGTATCCAAGCAAATATTATTTTTATAATGTTATATGTTATATGTTGCATGTTATATGACTACACCTTCGTGTAATATGTTGATCGGCCCTTTCCAATGGCAAAAATAAGTCCACTATCTGCAAGTTTTGCCAAATCACGAGAAGCAGTGATTTGTGATACTTTAAACTTTTTCTGAACCATACGATTGCTTACTTTTGCTCCTGGAGTACTAAATAGATTCATGATGTGTTGTTGACGATCATTGAGTGAAAAGAGAAGTGAGTTTGATCGAAATGGAGTATTTTTTTCTTGCTGTACTGCAAGGACTGTTTTTTGAACAGCGACGATTGCTCTCCCACATACGTATTCAAGCCAAGGAGTTACATTTTCGAGTTGGATTGATCTGGATATACTGCAAGCTTGCCTTTAGCTCTGCTTCGTCCCCGGTGAGTGTTTCCTTGGGGAATACCTCCTGATAAAACTCCACTAAATCATTAAGTTCAACCACTTTCGGATTGACAAGCCATTGATGATAAAGATAGTCAAAAGCGGCCTGGTAGCTCTCAACTTCAGCCACAAAAGGAATAGGGTTTTTTGTGTCTTGATGGAGAAGATGAGTGGTAATTTGTGCAGGAGTTACTATCTTTCCGGCAAGCTCAAGAAGCCTTTGTATTTTTTGTGCCTCGCTTTCCCATTGAAGTTGCAGCTCTGAGGTTGGGGAGAGGGGGATAAGAAGGAGTTGTTTGTGAAGTTCATCCAGTGACTGAATAGATGCGGTCAAAGTTGTTGAGCGCGTATAAGAAAGACTTTTCATAGGTCTGTAATTACAAACTTATCATAATCTTATCATCGTGTCAAGGGGGTGGATTTGAGGCAAAAAAGGGAGTAAGAATGGAAAGATGATAAGAATAAGATAAGATTATTCAAGGCAAAAGAGAACATTTGCCAAATTTGACTGTTATTTATTGTGGAAAGTAACAAGGCCCTATAAAGATATAAAAGATAAGATTGCGATAAGATAATGGGTAGTTTGACATGGCTCGCGCGTGCGTGTTATTATAATAATGTATTAATACAAATTAGCCTAGATTGTTACAATGCTCCGAATTAGAAATACAATTCGACCTCACATAATTCAGGCTTTCTTTTTGGGCATCTTTTTCCTCTTTGTCTTATCGTTTCCAACTCACGCCGCGACCGGCATTTATCGCACAATAAATTTCCAGGGTAAGGTGGTCAATAAAGCAGATGGGACAAATCTGACAAATCAGGCATATAATTTCATTTTCACTCTCTACGATGCGGCAAGTGGAGGAACACAACTTCCTAGCGGTTCGCCATGGAGCGAAACGCAGTCACTCACCGTAACAGATGGTATCTTTCGCGCGACATTAGGAGCAGTAACCCCTATTCCAACAACGGTTGATTTTAACAGTGACTCAATATATTTAAATATTAGCTTTAGCGGAGAAACATTTACTACTCGTATTCGCTTTACAGCAGTGCCATATGCTTTTAATTCTGAAAAGGTGAATGGACTTACCGTTACAGCTACGACAGGTACACTTACTATTCCAAGCGCTACAACAGTTACTTTTTCTGGTGCAAATAATCTCACGTTTACCACATCCAACATCACAAGTGCAACGCTACCAGCGGGTACAATTACCCTTGCCGACACATCGTCAAATCAAACTTTCACCACTAAAACTATCGGATCGACAGGACTCGTTTTTTCTGGTGCGGCAACAGATATAACGACAGTTTCAAATGAAGATTTTATCGTAACTCCCCAAGGGACAGGAAAGGTGGGTATTGGAGGCGCTCCAACAGAGATGTTGGGAGTAGTTGGGAACGCTACAGCTTCAGGAAACATTACATTGGGAGGGCAACTTCAGGTTGGAAGATTTGGGTATGATCCAATTGCATTTGGTAATGGGTCAATTGCATATAATACAACAACAAATAAGCTTCGTTGTTATCAAAATGGGGCATGGACAGATTGTATTGGTACTGGGGTAGGTGGGGGAACTCTCCAAACTGTTTATGACGCTTCTAGTGTATCTGAAGTCACTCTTAATACTACTAACAATGGATTAACAATCCTAAATGCGGCAGCTGACGCAATTACCGGGAATCTTTTTGAAGTTGGCAACAATGCGGGAAGTACGCTATTCCTTGGAGTTACCAAAACAGGATCAAGCTTTAATGCGAATGCGGTAACAACAGAAAACGCACTTTCCCTGTCTGCAACGGGATTAACAACTGGCAATGGGCTCTTGCTTACCGTTGGAAATCCTGAAGCGAATTCAAATAGCGGGACATTTTCAAAGGGAGATTTAATCAATATATCTTCGGCAAATCACACCTATATGACTCTTGACAATAAAGACCTTACTATTGGAGGCCATAAAACAAATATCACTATTTCTGGTGTCACTGATGTGTTTATGTACGACACCGGAGGAGACATGGATGGAGGAAAATGGACAGATGGAGCTCGGGCAATGGCCTCTACATGGTATAACGAAACATTAGATGATGCAAGTGCCGACTGTAACATTGCCACGATGGATCGTTGTGATCAAAAAGCGTTTCCAAATAAAGCAATAATTGTTAGTACTGCAACGAACGTGTATATTTTCAACGCATTAAATAATAGCATGTGGATGCGCTTTGATAAAGGTCCTACCACCACAGAATGGATGATTGGTCCTACAACCAATTCAACTGTGTCTACGGTGTTTGCTCTCAACGGAAAACTCTACATAGGGAATGCAGGGTCAGTTGGACAAATGTTTGGCGTGAATTTTATATCTGATATCGCAAAAAAATATAATGCCACAGATGACTATCAAGGGAATATAAAAGTAGGAAGTAGAAATTCGGCAGTAACATGGGTGTCAAGTATTGGTCAGCCACTCCCTGGAACAGTTATTAGCGACATATACGGCAATGTGATTAATGGAAAGGTATATATCGCAATAGCGCTTGAGCCAACCAACGGAAGTGCAAATGGATCTGCATCTGTTTTAAACGAAACAGATCAAACAATTGTGAATTTTGGTATCTCAGGCAGCAATACAGCTTCGAAAAATATTTGGCTCACACCAGTGGGCGACTTGTATACAACTATTGGAAGTGCGGTGACAAACTCAGGATCAACAAATTATTTTATAAAAGCAAAACATCAAATTCAGAATTTATTTCCAAATAGTAATAACAATACGTTTTCAGAAATTTATGGAAATGTGGGAACAAGTACAACTCAGTACGGAGTGAGCGTTGTTGATGCCGCATTTGGGTCGGTAACGTTTGCCAACGGCCCTGCTCCAGTTGACGCAACATTTATTCCTCAATCATTATTTGTAACAGCTGGGACTTCTATTGATAACGGACGTTCAAATACTATTTATGTGGGGAACAACGATAACTTGATGCTTCTCCAAGAAAAACAAGCAACACCAATACAGGGTAATGTTAAATACTATACGAAAGATTACATTTCTGAGTATATGTTTTCAGATGTTCGTGGTATGTGGCCATTGTCTGGCACATCCCCTCTAAATGATGTAAGTGTGACACACGTGGCTTCAAATAATCTCACAAACAATGGGACTTCTACTTTTACTTCCGGGGTAAGAGGAACGGGTGCAACATTTAGCGGGTCGTCTCAGTATCTTTCTCTTGCAGATAATGTGCCGATGTCGGTCACCGGAAGTGTTTCATTTGGAGGATGGTTTAAGACAAATAGTACCTCAACACAACAATATATCGTCACAAAAAATGGCTCTTACACGTTGGAAGTTACTGCCGCAGGAAAAGTACAAGCGGTAATAACGGGAGCAAGTACGGGAACTCGTATTTCAACAAATTCAATTGATACAGGGTGGCACCAAGTAATAGCTGTATATAATAGTGCCAAGCCAAGTTTAGACCTCTATCTCGATGGTATTTTGACGAATGGGACACTTACCGGAACATTGCCCTCTGCAATCAGCGATACTGCAGGGGCATTTAACATTGGTGCAAATGCCGGAGCAAACTTTTTCAATGGATCAATTGATGAAGTGTTTGTTACTGCTGATGCAATTGATGCAAGTATTATAAAGAGTATGTATAGAGTAGGATATCGTGCTTTGAGTATGCATTCATCTGACACATTACAACAACTTGTTGGATCAAGTAGTCAGGTGAATGCAGCCGCAGTAGATCTTGAAGGTGGCACAATATACGCAGGTACTGCTGGCGGCGGCGTAACTGTCATCGGAAATGACACAGACTCACAAATTAAAACATATACTGCATCTGGCCCAGCTGACGATACAGGAACAACTTTTGCAAACTCAACTATAAATAGTTTTTCAATTGGACGTGGTTTTGGAGTTGGAGACATTACAGTTATTGGTAACGGGGCAGGGGTATGGATTGAAAGTGCAGATACTTCGATAAAGGATTTTTTGTCACAGGCATATAATCCATTTGGAATTACCATGGACCAGTCAATATTAAATGTAGATAACGTACTTCGAGTAACCAATCAACTATCTACACGTCTGGATAATTTAGCTGCCTATGGCTCACCACAAATTGGTTTAATTGAATTCTTTAGGGCGGATGCCAATGGAGCTGCAGCCACTAACTATCAATCAATGGGAGGAGCGCTTACCCTACAAGCTGGAAAACTAGATCCAAATATTAAGTTTCTCGATCCAAATGGAACAATAAAAGGAAGACTAGATGTGTCTTCGCCATATGGAACAGGAGCGGATGGACCTATTGCGGTTTCAACAACGAAAAATTTGAACACAGATGCAATTGCCAATGGAAGAACACGCCCAGATGGCATTGCGTATCGCGTAAATGCTCCAGCTTCTGGAGCAGTTGGCGTCACCTCATTTACCCGCTACACGGCAACAGATGATTTATCAAATGGGATCGCAGCAGGGGACGAAGTGCTTCTTATTAATATGCAAGGAAATACAGCAGATATTGCAGATGTCGGCAAATATTTATTTTTAAAAGTAGGAGCTATTACCCCTTCTACAATTACGTTTATTGGAGGAACAGGAAACACTACTTTTGGTGGTGGTACACCTGGAAACCAAAAAGTATTTATTCAACGTGTACCAAATTACACGAGCGTAGCACTTTCAGGATCTGGTATCCTAACTGCTACTGCGTATAGCACAACTGCACCTACTGCGCCTGCAGGATGGAGCACAGGAATTGTAGCATTTAGATCAAATAGTACTGTGACACTTGCTACCGGGACGAGTATTAATGTTACAGGAAAAGGATATCGTGGAGGAGCTGGGGGAACTGCAGGGGCAAATGGAGGAGTCTCAGGAGAAACAATTGATTCATTATCACTCACTGTAGGATCAGGAGTTGGACAAGGTGGAAATGGAGCTACTGCACCAACTGCAGGATATGGTGGAGGCCGAGGTGGAGATGGGGCGCTTACAGCTCCAGGCACTGGCGCCACTGCAAACCGTGGTGGTGGAGGTGGTGGAGGTTCCGCTGGTTCAACTGGAACAGGTAGGAGCTGGAGGAGGCGCTGGAGGATCATATGGCACAGCCGGTGGTGGAGGTGGTGGAGGTGCAACCACAAATGCCGCAGGAGGAAACGGTGGTACCGCGAATGCACTTCCAGGAGGTGGTGGAGGTGCAGGTTCAACCACAGGAGGCGCTGGAGGTACAGGAACACTTGGAGGTAGTGGAACAGGTGTAGTTGGAGTTGGAGGTGCGGTAGGTACCGCAACTACAAATGCAGGTGGTGGTGGAGGTAGTGCTGTGGCCACTGGCGCAGGAGGTGCAGGTGGTGGTGGTACTCCATATGGAAATACAACGTTAACACAACTATTCCCAGGTTCAGGAGGTGGAGGTGGTGGAGGTACTGCAAACACTGTTCCAACGGCTGGAGGAGCTGGTGGAAATGGTGGAGGAATCGTGTTTATTGCAGCAGATTCTATTACTGTAACATCAACTGGAGCAATTAATGCTCAAGGTGTAATTGGGACTGGTGGAACTACCAATTCAGGTGCAGGAGGAAGTGGAGCAGGAGGAAGCATTCTCATTCAAGGAAGAAGTATTACTCTTGGATCAAGTTTGGTTACTGCCGCCGCAATAGGTGCAGTCACAAAAGTGGGAGCCGGTGGTGGTGGTGGAGGTGGAGGTGTAGGAAGAATCGCAGTACAAACAAGTGCAAATGGTACCGCATTTGCAAATATTGGTACCACAACTCCAACTGCAGTCACCGCAGGTACTGCAGTTTCAGATTATGGTGTTATGTATGTTCGTGCCACCAATACCTCAGCAGGAGACGTGGCAGAAAATTACACAACAGGTGATCCATGGATCGGAAAGGGAGATGTTGTGGTGCTTGGCGATTCGGAGCTAACCTCAGAAGGGGAAAAGCCAGTTGAGAGAGGAGTGCTCCGTAGAACAACAAGTCCCTATGATCAACGTGTCATTGGTGTCGTGTCAAGCGAACCAGGACTTCTTTTGGGAAGTGCTGATGGGGCAGATGCAAGTAAACAGCAGTCGGTAGCACTTGTGGGACGAGTACCAATCAAGGTTTCTCTGGAAAATGGACCTATCAAAATTGGTGACTATCTCACAACATCAACCACTCCTGGTGTTGCAATGAAAGCAACCAAACCAGGACCTGTAATTGCACGCGCACTTGAGAACTTTGATAATGAATCTGGAGCGGCGGGATTAATCGATGGATTTATAAAAGATACCTATTTTAATGGAGATACTTTAGCGGACGTAAATAATATCGTTGATGCAAAAATAGCATCCCTTGAAGCACGACTTAATATGAGTAGCGCTTCTGCACAATTATTAAGTGACACAAATTATATTTCTTCTACTTCAGGTCTTACACTTATGGGAAATACGACAACATATACATTGTCTGTTATCGATAAAATAAAATTGGGTCTCTTGACAATCGAATCAGATGAACATTCAAATGGAAGTATTCAGACAGCGGTTGTACCTCTTCAACTCCAAAAAGATTCTCTTGGTAATTTGGAAATCATGGGAAGCAAAATAGTTATTGATACGTTTGGAAATATGGTTGTGAGAGAATCGATAACCGCAAAGGATTTACAGACAAAAAGACTTACTATTCTTGATGAAAAAGATGCAACAAGTGGAGCGGTTTTGAGCAGTACAGCAGGAAAGTCTCAGATTGCAGCAGGAGAAACAATAGTACATGTCAAAACATCTGCTCTCACTGAAAAGTCACTCATCTTTGCAACTCCAGAGAATATTCCAACAGGTGTTGCTGCCAAAAAGTTAGATGACACCACAATTGAGATCTCAATTGCATCTCCTATTTCTACTCCACTGAAGATAAATTGGTGGATTATCAACTAGTACCTCACCTTTCTTTCGCAATGTTTGCAAAATGAGTAACGATTGATATACAATAAAAACAATATGGCACAAGTGAAAACAGATAAAAAAACCCTTAATAAAAGTTTGGTGGCCCTTATTGTTCTTGTTGTGATTGAGCTTATAGGAGGAGTTATCTTTCTGTTCGCTAATTATTATTCAACAGCAAAAAAAACAGTTACACAAAAGCAAGATAAAAAACAAGCTGTAACAGAGATACTCACAAAAATAGGTGCACTTTATGATCTTCCCACAGGAGAAACACCTACGATAGCTACCGTTTCAGATAAAACAAAACTAGATAAGCAAGCGTTTTTTGCAAAAGCTGAGAATGGAGACAATGTACTTATCTATTCAAATGCCAAAAAAGCGATTCTCTATAGACCGTCAATTAATAAAGTTATGGAAGTTGCACCACTTGTGATGAATGTACCAACCGCTGCACCTCAAATCCCCAATGTAACACCAACTCCAACCATTGAAAAAAAGATTTCAGTTTCCATTTATAATGGAACTAAAATAACCGGACTTGCAACAGCTGCAGAAAAAAAAGTAACAGAGGCATATAAAAATAGTGAAGTTGTAGAAAAAGGAGACACAATCAAAATTATCGTAGGAAAGTAAGTTATGGAAACATGATTTTCTCATCTGCACGAACGTATGAGAAAAGCTCGTCAGGTGTAAACCATAGAGCCACTTCCTTTTCTCCATCTTCAATTGTGTCTGAGGCATGAATAGTATTTCGAAGTGGCCTCATTGCTTCATTTGCAAGGTCAATTGAGTCATGGGAAAAATCTCCTCGAATGGTACCTGGTGCTGCCAAGACTGGAATAGTGTTTCCTGATATTTTTCGAATAATTTCAATACACTCATATCCTTCAACTGCCATGATAAGGACGGGGGATTCTTGAAAATAGGTGATAAGCCAACTTTTTACCTGTTTTCCAATTGCCACTGCATCATCTGTTTTAAATACTATTTTTGGATCTACTCCTTTTGCGGCGCAATTATTTAACGTTCGTTTTCCGACCTTTTCAAACCAAACATCTGTGGATGGGTAATGAGCTATTACTGTTTTTGAATCTGCTTTTTGAAACTTTAATCCGATAATAGTAAGCCCGACCTGCTCAAATCGTTTGGTGATTGTTCCAGAAAGACCTCTCTGAACTGCGTCTGGTTTGATGATGATAAGCGCTTTTTGTTTTTTCATAGGTATATTTGTGTCATTTCCGCGAAGGCGGGAATCTAGACTAAAATTTCTTTATTTTAAATTGATAATTATCGACTGGATCCCCGTCTTCACGGGGATGACAAATGATTTATTTTAAATAGAGTTCGTCAGTCTCTCTTTTATAGCTTTCAAATGTTACTCCCTTAAACCAATATTCAATTTCACGATTTGCTTCTTCAACACTTCCAGATGCATGCACAAATGTCTTCACTACGCGGTCAAGAGTGGAAGACAAGGTGGAAGAGTCGTACGAATAAGTGGCATGCAGTGTCCCGGGCTCAGCAAGAGCAGGAATGGTATGTCCACGAAGTTTTCGAGCAACGGTAACTGCATTAGGTCCTTCAAAAACCATCGCAACAATTGGGCCTTCTTGCCAGTATTTGATAAGGCGGTCATAGACAAATTGACCCAGTTTTGCTGGATCTTCGGTTCCCATTACTTTTTTTACGTCCGTTCCTGCTTGTTTAAAGCTTGCGAGAGTTTTATTTCCCATTTCACTGATCCATTCAGG
>JAPLYQ010000025.1 GCA_026395475.1 Candidatus Roizmanbacteria bacterium
ATCTCTTAAATCTACATATTTTGATTTTTTAAGAGCTTCAAGTACTTTCTCACGAGCTTGTTCAATAAAGAGTCCCTTTAATAGTGGACTTCCGTTAGCATCAATTGCTTGTAATAATTCTGTATATTGTGATTGAATAGCACTAGCTATTGAAACAACATTTTCTCCACTAACCATTGTCTCAAGTCCTTGAGATCCATGACTTGGATCGGCCAATAAATCAAGAAGTGGGGACAATTCTTCCCTTATACCATCAATACATGCTTTGTTTGGATCGCTTGTCGTTCCACCTTCTACCAGAGCGGCTTTTGTCATGACGCGTGTTCGAAAGATAGCATAATCACGATTTACAACGATTGCTGAAGCTTGAACATATGCTTTTTGAAGGGCTGCTGCGAGATGAGGATTTTTTGCTTCTTTAAATGCAGCTGGAAAAACCTCTCGAGCTTCCACGAGAAGTTTTGCTTTTGTTTCAATTGGTTGAGTTAAAAATTGTTGGCTCCCAACAAAATTTTCCCATTCTGTTTCAAAGATATGTTTTCCATTCGCATCAGTAAGATACTTCCCGAATGTGCCATTGACTCCAAAAGTTCCGTGAGCCAAGTCGGTAGAAAACATACTCACGATGCCTGAAGGTGCATTTGCACCATCGACTGTTGTTTTTGGATTTGGAACATTCACGTCCGCACCAGTTGAAGAAATTCTTTGAGAATAATCAGCATGTATTTGATTCCATCCACCCTTCAATGAATCTGAGGTGACGAGTTTGCGATAGATTTGTCCATAAGCTGCTCTCATCTTTTCAGTCAGTTCTGTATTAGGAGAAGATTGTATGGAATGAGCATTCATTCGCGCAAGAATAGTATTCATACCGGTGAGGGTAAAGTCAGCAGCATACGCATCCATCTCACTAGATTTAAAATGTGAGGCAATTACATCAAACCATGCATTTATGAGAGGACTCATATCTGTCATTTGGCCTTTACCTGTAATGACACTTTTTAGATTGCGATCAACTCTACCCCAAAATAAATCTGGATTAAAAACGGAGCTATGCCCTATCATCTCACCTGCAACTGTTGCAACTCCACCTAGTGTGCCTGTTAATTCACCAATAACGGGGACTCGTGGTAAGCCTTCAAGTGTAAGAAAGTTTGCTCCGTTAATGAGATGACCCATTAATCTATTGCCAAATGGGTTAGACCTTCTCAACATGGTAACTGGTCTCTGAGTTTCAAGCCCACCTTTTTCTATGTACATATGTGAGGCGCATTATAGCATATAATTATAGGGTTTGCAAATATCTGGAATATCCATTATTTACGCTCCTTATAAAATACTATATAACTAATAAATTAATAATTTTCATACATCAATTTACGACTTATAAACTAATACTCTCTGTTTCATAATTTCTCGGACCGCTTCTCTTCCCACTTCTTTACCAACATGTAACTCTTTTTTTAACCAATCCTTGACATCTAAATACTCCTTTAATCCTGTATTAAGTAAATGAGCGCAAAAAATGGCAAGTAAATTTTCACGAGTAATATTCGTGTTCGTGATATTTATTTGTTTCCATAGCCATGATTTTTCACTTAATTCTCCAAGTAAATAGCGTGCAAGTTGAGGCATTTCTCCGTACAGAACAGAATGTGACAGGTGAGTTGGTTCAGTAGTTTGTTTGCGATATACATTTTCACCTATATATACGCTTAAATCTTTGAGCCATATATCACGTATTACTTCTCCCCATTCCTTATCTACTGCAACCTGCATTTTTCTAATTTCAGATTGCTCTTTTGGAAGACGTGTCATAGTCTCGTTAAATTTTTCTTCTTCCCGTTGTTTTTTTCCTCTCCCTTTTACTGTTTCAAGAAAGGTTCCAGCATCAAATATGGGCTTAGTTACCACATCTCTATTTTCAACTCGGGTTGATCTGTGTGCAAGAACAATAACATCTTGTTTTCTCCTCCAAATTTCACGTATGTAATCTTTAGCCCAGTCTGGAATGTCTTCTATCAATCGCATATCGTTCCCTTTTATTCGTTCTTTTAATACGGTAAAAATGGGATTTACAGAACCATCAAGAAACATCTTCATCCAATCTCCATATCCCGCTACTTCCCAATTTGAACTGGAAGTTCCATTCATAATCACAAATTTATCGCTTGATGCTTTTTCTGCAAGTATTGTCATTGCGTCAGTTAAATTTCCCTCACGTGCATGTTCTGCAGCTCGCTTTAAACCTGCCCCCATCATACCGGCAACCCCAAGTCCGAGTACACCAAGTCCTGCAAGACCACCCATATTAACCGCAAGTTCTGCTGTACTTGGAATATGTGGTCTTTCTGGCGCTTCTTGAATCGCACTTAATGAATATACATCAAGCTGTTTTGGAAGAGTTGCCCCATTTGATTCAGTTGGAAAAAGAGTAAGTTTGTCAATAATACCTGCTTGCCCCAATACTGGTCCATAGGGCAACGCACATGACGCATCCCATGTTTGTTTTGCAGGCGCGGTTACTACACATTCAAAATCTCCACTTTTAAAAAATTCCATAATCTGGTGAACCCAGTTCCCTTCAGAAAATGGAGCATTTTGATGGCCAGAAAGTTTAATATTTGCAATACTTTCTGTTGTATCGTCACCGGATGTGATATGTAGACTTAACGTTTTTCCTGCCAAAGTATTTAAGTAAACTTTAACCGCTTCAAGTGGATTATATGGAGGTTGTTTAACAGTATAAGTTGAAGTTCGTTGTGCAGGATCGGAAACAACCACAGACAAATCTTGCCCACCTACTCCAAGTAAGGCATTTCCTGATGGTAAATCTGCTGTTTGCCCGTTAGGAATGGAAATGCCATTTACCATACAGGGGGCATTTAGAACAACTTTCTGACATGTTACGTTATCAAGAATAACTTTTCCTTCACGAATAAAAACTCCTCCGACAAGTATTTGTGGATTCCCTTCTGGGCCAAAAGTTGGAGCTACAAATTGCGTTTGTGTCACAAATCCATGACTTTCAGCTGATATAGTTGTTTGCTGCCCGTCTCCCCCTCTGACCGCAACATTTATACGTTGATCGACACCACCCACGCTTCCTGCTGGTCCACTTAAATCTGTTGATATATTTGCGGCAGAATCACATGCAAAAGGAACTTGATATCCATTTCCTCCTGCGTTCAACTGCATATCGCCCTTAACTCCACATTGTGCACCTATTGCCAAGTTAATTGAAGTTACATTTCCATGACCATCATTTACTGTCCCGTTTGCAGTATGAGAAGCATCATTAATTGTGGCAGCAAACTTACCATCTTGAATTGGTACTGTTTGCCCTTCGACATTTATTGATCCTCCACCATTACATGTGCCTAGCGCTTTTTTTCCTTCATATCCTGTTTGTGTGCAATCAGTTGGTTTTGTATCAACTTCTGCACTTCCTTGTGCTATGCCAGCTACCACACATGACCCGTCACTTCCAACCGCTTGAACTTTTGCAGTTACAGAGATCATACCCTCTACACCTTCACGCGGGGTAAGTGTAAAAGTGAATCCACTGCCAGGATCAAATCCTACTGAAACCGTTGCAAGCTGTGAATTGGAAATATCAATTTGTGGAGGACATTTTACTAAATTTATTGCGTCAGTTTGATTTGCAAACTGCGTAGGTACTGCAATATTCTGTGTAAAAGTATCTAAAACATAAGGAGGAAGTGTTAATTCGTATTGTTGAGGAGGAGTGTTATTTGCAGCACAACCGGTAAGAATAGCCTCTGCAATGGCACCAACAGCAAGATAACTGAGCCTTTTAGGCGTCAAAATATCAGAGACGGTCTGTCTCTCCAATTGTCGGTGCGCTCTTTTTCTTTCAGCGCGTAAATGAGATTCCTTACCCATTGTGGGCGAATTATATCATAAACTATAGGTTTTATCAAGAAGTTACCCTCATTATATATGTAGATTGGTATATTAGACTAATATAGCTCATATCTTCTTTTTATGTATTTGCTATAAGTTTTCCTTAAATACGTATCAATGTATATTATATATGTATAATCTTCTTTACCCCCCGAATACCAAGAAGAATACATGCTGAAAGGAGAATAAATGTGCCAAATTGCAGATAGGAGGCGGAGGCAATATTAAATACCTTTGAAATGGCAGGAATTCGAACAATAATAAACTGTGTGATAAAGGGGAACAAAAATGAGGCTAAAAATACAGGGGAAATGAGTGTTTTGAGGTGGGTATGCAAATGCCTGTGGCTCAGCCATAAATCTACATATATGAATGACTGCACGAGGGTAAGTACTGAGAAAACTGCCGCTTGAGCCAAACCTGTTGATATTCTGAGGTAAAACCAGTAGGAGAAGAGCGTAATCACACTTGTAACAATCCCCACGAGGAGAATATATAATTGTTCCTTTTTTTTCAATAATTCAAGCTCTTTTTGAGGCTTTTCGGCCATAAGATGGGTAGTCCGTGGTGAAAACGCAAGAGAGAGTGCAGGCACACCATCTGTGACTAAATTGATATAAAGAAGTTGTATGGGGAACAAGATATGGTTAAACCCAAGGAGCATACCACCAATAAGCGTCACAGCCTCAGAAATATTACAGGAAAGAAGGTATTGAATGGCGTTTTTGAGGTTTTTGATGATATTTCTTCCCTCCTCTACTGCAACCACGATTGAGGCAAAGTTGTCGTCGGTAATTACCATATCGGCTGTTTCTCTTGCAACATCTGTGCCTACCAGACCCATGGCAATACCAACGTCCGCCTGTTTTAGTGCTATTGCATCATTTACCCCATCTCCGGTAACCGCAACCACTTCTCCTAGCCTCTGATAGAGTGAGACAATCCTATGTTTATGGAATGGGGTCGTTCGTGCAAAAATGGATGTTTTTGGTAAGAGCGCCATGAGTTCTTCATCTGAATAATCCTCTAACTGTTTGCCGGTGATAATATCATCCCCTTCCTTCATGATTCCTGAAGAAACACCTATAGCCTCAGCGGTACGTTCGTTATCTCCTGTAATCATAATAATACGAATTCCTGCTTGTTGAGCACGCTCAACTGCCTCTTTCACTTCAGGACGAGGAGCATCATGAATGGCGACCATACCTAAGAAGGTTGAACCGGTTAAATTGGTTAAAGTTGTCTCATTCTCTTTATAGGAAAATGCCAGTACCCGAAGGCCTTTGCGCGCCCATCTATCCATTTGATCTTCAATTTTTTTCCGTTCTTCCGAAGTAAGGGGATATGTCTGTGTTCCTTTTTGTACAGAAGTTGTAATTTCAAGAATGGATTCTGGGGCACCTTTAGTGTAAATTGTTTTCCCTTTCTCCTCTTCACCTTCAATTAATATACTCATTCTTTTTGTTACACTATCAAACGCCAATTCTTCAATAATTGGATATTTTTTTCGCACATCTTCAATAACGAGCCCAAGTTCTTTTGCGATAAACAGGAGTGCTCCTTCTGTTGGATCCCCTAAAACATCATAACTTCCATGATTGTGTTTATATACAAGTGAGGCAGTTGAACATAAAATACCATTTTGAATAAGGTGCATGAAAGGATGGTTCTCCATGTGCGGCATTTCCTCAACATAAATATGATCATCAACGAATACTTCTTTTACTTTCATTTTATTTGTAGTAAGTGTTCCTGTTTTATCGGTTGCAATAAGGGTAATACTTCCTAAGGCTTCAATTGCAGACAATCTTCTCACGATCGACTTTTTTTTACTCATCTCATTCACTCCAATTGCGAGAGTTATTGTCATAACAGCAGGAAGTCCCTCAGGAACAACGGCTACCGCAAGTGATATTGCAAGAAGAAATGTCGGGAAATATGCTTCTCCTCTCATAATTGAGATAATAAAAACGAGCGCTGCAGATGCAATTCCGACAATACCAATTGTTCTCGTGAGTTGTTTTAATTTTATTTGAAGTGGTGTTTCCGTATCCTCTATGGTGGACAAATTATGTGCGATTTGTCCGAATTTTGTCTGCATTCCTGTGTGAACAATTTGAATAATGCCTCTTCCTTTTGAAACAATAGTTCCTGAAAATACTTCATCTCCCTTTTGTTTGTTGACGGGAAGTGATTCTCCTGTTAGAACCGACTCGTTTAACTCAATATTTCTACTTTCCAGTAACACTCCGTCTGCGGCAATTTTTACCCCTTCTTCGATTAAACATATATCCCCCGGAACTACCATATTACTAGTAATTTCTTGTTCAGCACCATCCCGAATTACGCGTACTTTCGCAACTGATATTTTCTTTAATGCTGCAATGGACTCCTCGGCTTTTGCCTCCTGATAAATGCCAAAAAGCGCATTTAAAACAACGATTGCAATGATTAAAACCCCGTCCACTGGCTCACCTATAATAAAGGAAAGTCCAGCTGCCCCAAGGAGAAGAAGTGTGAGAAAGTTATTAAATTGTTCAATAAATTTTTCAATAAATGTCTTTTTCTTTCCCTCTGACAATATATTTTGTCCATATTCAGCTAGATATTGTTCTGCTTGTTGCGAAGTCAGTCCTTGCATGTCTTATATTATTTAAATTAAAAATTAAAATGCAAATATCAAAATGACAAATGAAAAATCAAATATGTAAACTTTACCGTGTAATTTTGATTTTTAATTTTTGATATTTAATTTATACTAAGTGCCTTAAGTTTGTGCATAACCTTCATTTGTCCTAACGATTCGTATGCAAATTCCATTGTTTCCAAAATATTCCCTATCGTTCTATTGGCTTCATCGAATGTAACTGCACGAACATTGTGTGGAAAATAATGAAATATTTCGTTCCTTCCTAACTTCCATGTTTTCCAAATGGTTTCTGCCAATTCTCTTGACCCATTGACACGAATTTTTTCATACAATGACTTTTCTCCCAACTTTGAAATTAAATGAGGAGATAGAAGTTTCCCTAAACGAAGATGGTCGGAGATGTAATCAAGATGAGACATAAATCCAACATCTTTAAATAATTGCTTGAGGAATCCCTCATATGACTTTGCAAAGGGAAAAATGAGAAATGAATAGTCTTTAAAGCGATAGGCATGATCTTTAATAACCTCATTCATGAGGTATTGACCTTCATCAATCAGATCTTTTTGCGTCTGTGAAAGATACTCCCAGAGCTGTCCTTTTGTTGATCTATTCGCAGGTTGAAGTTGTGGCTGCTGTAGCTGCATGTATTAAATATACAGTACAGAAGGATACAAATAAATGGGAAATTCTCAATTATAAATTGAAAATTTGAAATCAATTTTAAAAATGAGATAATTGATAGAAATAATAAAAAATCTCAATCTATATGATAAAAGCTCTTATTTTTGATTTTGGAAATGTCGTGGTAACGAATGATTGGAATTATATCTGTCCTGAAAAAGATAAAGAATTTACGTCCTACTTTGGGGTGACCATGCAAGACTTTAAAAAAGGATGGGATATTGCGTGGCCTCTCATTCGAATAGGAAAAATTACTGAGGATGAGTTTTGGAAACTCTTTCTTACGGAATCTGGAGCAAAAAATATCGATATCGTCTATGCAAAAACTTTATGGAGGAAGTACCAAAGTCCACTTCCCGGAATGATTAATCTTATTATACGACTTCGCAACAGATACACTCTTGTTGGCTGTACTGATAATGGAAAAGAATGGGTCGAGTTTTATAAGGGAAACTACCATTTTGATTCATATTTTGATGCAATTGTCTCTTCGGCTGAAGTTGGAGACCATAAACCAAATCCAAAAATATATGAAGTTGCTATTGAAAAAACGGGAGTAAAACCTGATGAAATTCTTTTTATTGATGACAACGACAAGCCTCTTGAAGGAGCTCAAAAGGCAAGAATGCATACCTTAAAATTTAAGGATGCAATTCAACTTGAAAAAGACCTCAAAAGCATAGGGATTGATACGGATGTTATAGACATATCATCTCGAGAACATTCTTTTTATTGGCAGTCAGATCGTAAGATATCTGAACTCCAAATAAAACGCATATTCCTCTCTCGTCATTCGTTTTTTGATGAGAAAAGTGCAAAAGCCGCAATTGAATTTGGAATGAAAAAAAGGGTTGTAGAACTTATTCCCCCTATTAAATCGGGAAGCATCAACAGCGTGGTAAAAGCAACACTAGATGATGGAACTGAGGTTATCATGAGAATGCATCCAAACGGTCTTAAAAATGGCTATTTCTGGGCAGAAAAAACAATGGCTGATGCGGCACAAAAAGCTGGAGTACCCGCATATAAAACCTATTTTATTAACACCTCAAAAAAACAATTTCCGTTTGATTACATGATTATTTCTTGTGAAAAAGGAAAAAACATGAAAAATAGTGGACCATATGAGCCTGAAATTGACAAAGTGCTTATTGAAGACACAGGTCGTTTAATGGCGCTCACCCACTCAGTTAAAACTGAGAAATATGGTTTTTTTGATAATGAAATCGCAAAAAAAGAAGGAAAACTTGTCGGAATTCATAATACATGGAAAGAGCATATATATGCATCTTTAAACGATAATTTAGATTACTTAATAAGTAAAAATGCAATATCGAAAGACGAACGTGAAAAAATAGAAACAATATTCAAAAACAACGACCATCTTATTGTGTGTGATTCCCCTCGTCTTGTGCATAATGATATTGCAGACTGGAATCAACTGACAGATGGTAAAAAAATAACTGCATTTATTGACTGGGATGAAGGATTCTCTGGTGACCCTATTTGTGATTTTTCAACGTATTCGGTATTCTTTGATGATGTTCGACTTGCAAATCTCATTCGAGGATACGAAACGGTGACAAAACTTGCAGACGATTTTGAAGAAAAGTTTCATCTCTATCGCTTGCGATATATTATTTCAAAGCTAACACTCAGAACAAAAAGATCGATGTTTGATACAAGTGAATTTTTAATCTATAACTTAAAATTCGCTCAGCAATTATTGATCAAACCTCATTTTTGACCTTGATGGCACGCTTGCACGACTCAATATTGATTGGTCTACCGTTGATCAAGAAGTATTTGATTTTGTACGAACATTTGACGAGCCACTTACAAAAACAGTCCCTTTCGTAGTTGATGCACATGATGAACTTTCAAATAAAGTGGGGCAGAAATATGATAGAGGAACGACTATGCATGTTCGAAAATATATCGAAAAGTATGAGCTTTCGCATTATTCGGGATATGCCCCAAACCCAGAACTCTTGAACTTCATTCGTAAAAATACACACACGTACACTTATTACATGTGGACATGCAATACGACTTTCGTGGCAGAAACTGTCTTGAAAAATGAACGATTATTCCCCCTCTTTGAAAAAATAGTAACTCAGACTGATGTTGTGCTTATTAAGCCAGAGCCAGAAGGTTTTTATACTTTTTATAATACAGATGAACCACTCTCTTCCTATCTAATGATTGGGGACAGTTTAGCCGATGAAAATGCAGCAAAAGCTGCCGGTATTGATTTCTTTAGAATTGATTATTTTTCGCGCTAATATGCCCTGTGGCAGATGCGTCGTCTGCCAAAGCTGAGGGCATTGACATTGAACTTATCGCGGATTACAATTGCTAGTGCGTACCACCTATGAAGAGACTTTTTGAGCTCATCAATAAAAATCTTGAGGGAACATCGTTGCACCAGATGTATCAGAATAAAAAGTTTGCACTTCCAATTATTACTATTTCCCGTGAACGAGGCTCCGGAGGACGACCAATTGCAT
>JAPLYQ010000092.1 GCA_026395475.1 Candidatus Roizmanbacteria bacterium
CATGTAAAATTTCTTGAAATTGTTTTGCAGATTTTAAGAAGTGTACGAGCAAAAGTTGGTGAAAGTAGCACCTGGATGCAAGCATTAATGAGTAAGAAAAAGAAAAGAGGGTCATTATTTGCGTCACGAAGTAAAAAACAAGGCACAGCTTATTCTATGTCTCAGGAACTTTCTAACTCACGAAGCATTCAATAATTTATTCTATTATCTTCAAAAAGAAGTTAACACCAAATGCCCATGAACCTGTTGAAGGTGGTGTATATTTACGCATAATATCTTCAGGAGTTGTAAGACCTTTGTCGATATAATTTTTCTTTAAACCACGACTAATTGTTTCAATTGCTTCTTCATAGGAGTTAAAGCGGGTAACTTTATTCCCATAAATTCCCCATCCCCAACAATTGTGTGATCCTTCATAGATATTTTTGCATAATCCAGACTCTTGCATGGCAATTGCCGGAATAAGTCGATAGTCTAGCTTATATTGGTCAGCCATTTTTACGATATATTCGGATTTGTCATAAAGCACCGAATCATATTTTCTAAAAAAGAATTTAAGGTTTGCAACTCTGATGTCCTCCGTTTTAAACTCTGTTAGGATTTCTGTTTTTGTTTTTTCTTGTTCTGTTGAAATAAGAGAGATAAGCTCAAGATCATCCATAACTCTTCGATAATAAGTAAGTTGGCGATTCATCGCAGATAGTTTAAATCCTATGCCAAACGAAACAAGAATAATAAGAATATATACAATACTCAAATAAAATCCTTTTTTAAATAGGTTATGTAGCTTCATCAATCACTTAAATTTTATAATAATACGTTGAGAATGTCTTATCCGGCTCTGTATGAATAAGCTTCTTTTCAAAACCTATAATCTTAAATCCATGTGAAATAATAATTACCCCTTTTTTGAGCTCTTTTTTAAATTTAGGAAGGAGTTTTTGTATAAGTTCTGGCATCAAAAAAATATAGAGATAGTCGACTTTTGTTAAAGAATAGTCAAAAATATTCTTTCGAATAAACTGAACTTTCCTTATCGATCCATCTCTTTTTGCAAGAAGCTGAGACCACCACACAAGAAGTGGGTTGATTTCAATTCCAATACCTTGCACTTTGTATTTCGTTATTGCATAACGAACTAATCGACCGTCCCCACTTCCAAGCTCGACAAATACATCATCTTTTTTTAAAGAAATATTTTTAAATATTTTTTCCAATTGTTTTTTTGAAGTTGGGACATATGGTGCGCCCTTTAATGAAGAAAATATTAGTCCAAAGCCATAAACAGCTACACCAAGTAGAACTAATGCCTCAGCAAGGAGCAGCAAAAAGTAAATGTAGACAGTCATTTGTATAGTATAATATATAGTCGCTTGTTGTGGAGGGAAGTATCGTCCTCATAGCTCAACGGATAGAGTAGTGGTCTTCGGAACCATTGATGGGGGTTCGATTCCCTCTGAGGACACACTTCGGCAAGCTCAGTGTGAACAAATAGGGTCCGTAGCTCAACTGGTAGAGCATCTCCCTCTTAAGGAGGTGGTTGTGAGTTCAAATCTCACCGGACTCACAAGGTATTATTAAATTTGAATAAAAAGCTCTTCTTTACAAAATCGTACTTTTGGCACAGTGGCATATTTGTCATCATCATTGCGATATCCGACTGCTGCCATGACTACTGTAGTATATTCAGAGGCATCAATGCCGAGTATCTTGTCAAATTGTGCTGTGTCAAAGCCTTCCATAGGACATGCGTCTATTTTCATGAGTGCAGCTGTTTCAAGAAGAAAACCTAATGCAATATATGTTTGACGAGCAGTCCATGCTTTCATTTCATCTGATGATTTTCCTACAGTACCACCAAGAAGCATCTTTTTGTATCCTTCAACATCCTCTTTTTTTTGATTGCGTATTTCTAATACCTTGTTTAGATACGAGTCAATATATGTTTCAGTTACTCTCTTAAGCGTTGTAAATATAACGAGGTGAGATGCGTCGCTCACTTGAGGTTGATTCCAAGCAGCAGCTTTAAGTTTTTGTCGAACTTCTTTATTGGAGATAACAAACGCTTTCCACGGTTGTAGTCCAAGAGATGACGGTGCAAGTCGAGTTGCTTCTAGTAATGCATTTAGATCGCTATTTGAAACTTTTTTATCGGGGTTAAATAGTTTTGTTGCATAACGCCAATTAAGCGCTGAAGAAATTATTTTATTCATAGTGTTGTCATTATACAACTAATTCTAGATTAGTAATAGATTGGTGTACTGTCTTCGAATTTGCGGTTTGCTATACTTAACAAATTATGTCCTGGATTCTTTATAGCTTACTTGCAAACGTATGTTTCGGATTGACCGTCATTCTTGACAAATTTCTAAATACCAAAAAGATTAAAAGCGTATATTCTTTTGCAATTATTCTCAATTTAATCTACCTCTTCTTTATTCTTATAACTACTTACATTCAAAGGGATACATTTATCTTTAATTCGGGTGCGATATACAGTGTCATCGCTGGAGTATTTTGGTTTTTTATGTGGATTTGTTTTTGGAAGGCGATGCAAAAAGGAGAAGCAACGAGAGTTTCTGCGATATTTTTTTCACAACCAATATATAGCTCTCTCATTGGTGTTTTCATCTTTCATGAAGTTTTAACACCATTAAAATGGATAGGAATTTTGATAATTGTTGTTGGAGCAGTTGCTTCTTCACTTGGAGGAGAGAATCATAAAAAGGAAGTCAGAAGCGCATACTTGTTTGCACTTCTTTCGGCAGTTTTCTCATCAATAGGCAATTCTATTTCTAAATATGCTATGAAAGATCTTCCCCCTCTGACGGTGAACTGTATTGCGTTTTACTCCACTATTCCTTTGTATTTGTTTCTTTTGAAAGATAATACTGTGGTAAAGGAAGTAAAAAATACTTTTAAAAATATGTCGCTCACCATTCAATTCACTGTCCGTGGTTTATTCGGCTATATGGGAATCATTCTTTTTATGACTGCTCTCAGCACCGGTCCAATATCTCTGGTTACTGCTGTATCTGGTACACAACCACTATTTGTATTGGTCTTTTCTGTATTAGTGAGTCTACTTTATCCAAAGGCAATTCACGAAGAGTTCAACAGACGTGTTCTTGCACCAAAACTTGCTGCTTTATTTTTGACTGTTGCTGGAATTATAATGATCAGCTTGTAATCCCCATTTACCCCATTCCTTCCTTTTTTTCATAACTGCATTACTAGTAATGAGACTTACTGAATCAACTATGTAGGGATTGAGCTTTAAATGAGAAGAAAGATGTTCTACTTTCTCCTTAAACTCATGAGATGGAATGGTGCTAAAACGAGCCAAGGTCATATTACTAAAGAAATAGCGTGAGTTTATATACTGCTTGTCATCTGGAATGCCCGCAGTAGTTAATGCAGAACTTAAGTCAAGTATGATTGAGTCAAGTTCTTCATCGCTCGTGCTCATCAGGGCTAGATTATTTTTAAATAGCAGCAATCGATATGGGTAAATGGCAAATTGTTTATGTATTGGAATTCTGCGACTGAATACATCATTTGCAATATCAATCTCTTTATCAGTAAAGGTTGGAGGATCATTTATTACTCTAATATTTTTAATTGTCAGATGAAGAGAAGAGGGAGAATAATAGTATGCATCCGGGAACAGTTTATTTAATGGTTCAATAATAGATGAATATATTTGATCTATCAAAGATATATCAGGAAAATGGACAGATGTTAGACACATTCTTGTGTCTTCGTCGAAATTAGATACAGGAAGAACCGCAGTTGCCTGAAGAGAATTAGATTTTACTTGAGCTTCTATCTCATTAATTATCTTTATTTGTTCTTGCTGATGTCGCGACATGGTTTGTATTATTACTTGCTTTCACAACAATGAAAGAAATAGGTACATTTATTTTCATTATTTAATGTGATAAGGTATGATCCAGCACATTTTTTGACAATTCCCTTTTGCGTATACTCTAAATACCAAATGACAGAATAGTTGTTTTGATTTTGATTAAAGACAGTAAGGTCTAATTCAATATCTTGTTGATTATGTATTCCATTCCAAGCTTCTTCAAGGTCTTTCCTTGTGGTTAGCTTATGAAAAGGTGTTTCGTAATAATCAACATTTAGGTCAAAAAGTGACAATACACTTTCTACATCATGTTGAGTCCAATATTGTTTGAAACTATTTAGCCATGTATCTATGTTCATATGAAATTATGAATTTAAAATAGTAATACCCGATGTCTCCTGAACCAAAATCTCAGAACCATCACAAGACAATTTTATATAAGCAAGATTTTTTATTGAACCAAAAGGTAGAAATTGTTTACTTGTGCAAAATCCAAGATGAATAAGTAAGATACGCATAAGTCCCCCGTGAGAAACGAGTAATACCGTTTTATTTGTATATGCGAGGCTTATTTCTCTTATAAATGTCAGTGCTCTGGACACCATTTGATCATTTGATTCAACCTGTGCTTCACTAAAGTGTGGGTGTGCCTTATACTTTTCAAGTAGTTCATATAATTTTTCATGTGCACCATCCATAGGTTTACCTTCGTAGATACCAAATGCTCGTTCTCTCAAAGTGTTTGTAGTTTCTAAAACTAATTGGCGTTCAAGCGTAAGAATTTCTGCAGTACGTTTTGCTCGAATAAGGTCAGAGGAAAATACTGCATCGAAGTGGATAGGCTTCAGAATCTCTCGTAGCTCTTGAGCTTGTCCTTCACCCTTTGCGTTAAGTGGGATGTCTTTTTGACCTTGAATGGTTCGAGTAACATTCCAGTCAGTTTCACCGTGACGAACTAAATATAGAGTACACGTTTGCGCAGTCATAGTATTTCTATTATAATTGATATATGAATATAACAGGCGTAATTGAGGAATTGAAAAAAAAGTACCCGGGAAAGAAAATCTTTCTTAATAATAGGCAAAATTGCACTGAAATCTTATGTGAAGTAGATCCAACCTCTCTGCACCCTTCACATAGTGAGGTGATATCTATCATAGACAAAACTGATTCACATCATCATGATAAAACTACAGAAATATACAAGGTAATAAAGGGAGTCTTAACTTTGATTGTAGATGGAAGAAAATATATATTGAATGATGGGCAATCCTATACGATTGAACCTGGTCAAATACATGAAGCAATCGGCGATGAAACGTGGGTAAAATGCAGCTCCAAGCCTGGATGGAAAAAGGAAGATCATCTCGTAACAAAAAAATAATTTTACAAAACAACATAGATGAAGAGAGTTATTTTGATTGGATGTATTTTTTTAATTTCTTTGTCATTCTATTTGTTTCAATCGTATCTTCTTAAACAAAAAACACTATCTTTATTTGAAACAGATAAAATTAGAATAACTATCTACGCTCAATGGGGGTATAAAACTACTGTTTTTGAAAAACTCTATGCAGATCTAACTAATGAGGTAAAAACGACTCTATTTGTTATTATGCCGTTTCGTTCACAGTCCCTCATGAACAACCGTACTTTCACAAAGTAGAAAACAGGTCTACTTTGATTCATTTGAAGTGATAGCGGGAAATGTTTTTGAAAGTAATACTGATTTAAACGGATTGAAAATGGCACAAGCATCTCTCACAAAACAAGACGCAGAACTTACAAAGGAAGTTGAAAGTTTGAGAAAGGAGTCGCTCATTGGAGAGTTGAAAAATTATAAATCCACCTGTGAAGAGCTGGTGGCTTACTTCACTGAAAAGGATAGCAAGAGCAATTTGGAATTGTCTGAGACTTGTGTATCTGCAGCAGATAAACTACTTCAACCTGAATACACAGTAAACGGAGCAGATTTTATTGAAACTCTCAGTAGAGAACGAGTATTTACAGCAATGCAGAAGGCATCGATGGCAAAGCAACAGTTAATTCAAGATGAACAATACGCTTTGGCCGTTAAAAAGAAAGAAGAAGAACGACTTACGATTGTCCCTCCTGCACCTCGACAAGAAGGAAAAATAATCGTGGTAAACCTGGGACTCCAGCGGTTGTATGCTTATGAAAATGGATCTACCCTTTTTCCGACAGCTGTACCAATAACCACAAGAAAACAAGGATTCGAAACGGTAACCGGTGAGTTTGCAGTGTATCTAAAAGAATTGCAACATAAGATGGTGTCGCCATTCCCTGGCATTTACTATGATGATGTGGTGAATTATTGGATGCCATTTTATCTGGGATATGGTCTTCATGATGCGCCTTGGAGGAGCATTTATGGAACTCAAGACTACAAAGTTGTCGGTAGTCATGGGTGTGTAAACATCCCGTTTAAGGAGACTTCTATCCTGTATAATTGGGCTGTGGTAGGAACAAGAGTTATCGTTCTATAACGTTAGGACAATCTATACATCAATGCAAAAGCAGGAAAAGGCGGAGCCGGTCGTGTAGCCTTTTTTCCTATGAAAGCTGGTCCATGTGGTGGTGATGGAGGCGATGGTGGAACAGTAATCGTTCGTGGAAAAAAAGAAGTAAAAAACTTAAATACATTTGCCACAAAAAAAGCATTTGTAGCTGAGGATGGTGGACAAGGTGAAAACTTCAATAAGACTGGACACAGAGGAGCTGACTCCATACTCTATGTTCCTCTTAACACAGAAGTAGTCAATACCATGTTAAAGACTAAGATTGTTATAACTGAAGTTGATCATGATTATATTTTGTGTAAAGGTGGAAAAGGCGGAAGAGGAAATGACAAATTTAAATCTGCAACAAACCAAACTCCTAAGCACGCAGAACCAGGCACTCCTGGAGAGAGTTTCCATTTTAAGATAATACTTAAGTTAATTGCAGACGCAGGATTCATTGGGTTACCAAATGCTGGAAAGAGTAGCCTTTTGAATGAAATAACTAACGCACGAGTTGCTACAGCACCATATCCATTTACAACGCTTGAGCCAAATTTGGGTGCATTTGAACACTTTGTTATTGCTGATGTTCCAGGTCTTATAGAAGGTGCATCAAAAGGAAAAGGACTGGGAAGTAGATTTTTAAAACATATTGAAAAAGTTAAAGTACTGTATCACTGTATTAGTGCAGAAAGTGACACCCCAGAAAATGAATATAATACCGTGAGAACTGAACTTTCCAATTCTAACCCAATTCTAATAGAAAAGAAGGAATTAATCCTACTGACAAAAATTGACCTGTTAGAACCAGAAGCAAGAAAAAAAAGAATTAAAGCTCTTGAGAAAAAACTTGGTCTTCCAGTACTTGGAGTGTCCATTCATGATCTTGACTCAATAGAAGCTTTAAAGAAGAATATAAGAGATAATGTTGAAGTGTAAGAGTTAAACGGATTCTAATATTTTTTTGAGGTCTTCCAAAGTAGAAACTTTCATGAGATGGTCTCTTAGTCTTGCAGAACCTTCCATTCCTTTACAATACCAAGAGAGGTGTTTCCGCATTGGGCGCAGATCCAAATCAGGTCTATACTGTAAAAATAGCTGTGCATGATATAACATCGCCTTTTTTCGTTCTTCAAAAGTGGGTTGATACTCTTTAAATATCCAAGGATTGCCAAAAGCTGCTCGAGCTATGAGGACTCCATCAACTCCATAGGTCTTCATCTTATCCTCTGCATCAGAGATGCTATTTACGTCACCATTTCCCCAAAGAGAAACATCCGTTCCTTTAGTAAATTCGTTCGCTTTTGCGATTTCAGTCCAATCTGCTCTTCCACTGTATCGAGCATCAAATGTACGTCCATGAAGGGCAATTCTATCTACACCGGCATCAATAAGAAATGGTATAACTTCATTCACTTGAGTAGAATGATATCCGATTCTTGTCTTAACAGAAATAGGTAAATCAGCTTGGTTAGAGACTGGATTCCCGCCTTCGCGGGAATGACACATGCTTATAACTTTTTGCTGCATATTTTCTGGTAGATCTGTATCAACTAAACGTTTTCCATTTTTCCATTCTATTCTTGATTCTAAAAGGACCTTAATTATTTCCTTTGCTCGAGGAAGATCGAGAAGGAGTGCTGCTCCCCCACCTTTTTTTACAATGTTTGTATCAGGACATCCCATGTTAACATCTATCCCAGCATACCCTAACTCTGCTGCGACAAAAAAAGCATACCTATAGAACTTGGGGTGTGGACCAAAGAATTGGGCAATAATTGGAGTTTTTGTTTTGTGTTTATCGAGTGCATGAAGAAGAGTCTCGCGACCTCTAAAAAGTCCTTCAGTAGTGACAAACTCTGTATACATGACATCTGGCTTTCCAATCTCATCTGTCATTTGTCGGAATGCAGCGTCAGTAACGCCATCAACAGGTGCAAGAGCAATAATACCAGGTTGTGATAAGTTCATAGTATAGCTACGATTGTAACAAATATATCCATATATACATTGCTACATTTTCTATCGTACTTAACCCCTTAGAATCTTTTTTCCCTTACAAACGTCGGAGAAGAATTCATCAATTTTTGCTTTGTCTACATGTTGCATGACCACAACGTGCGCAATATCTCCATAACATGAAAGTTGCCAGTCTGATATAACATCTTTATGTGGTTTGTCAAAATATACGGTATTTGAAAATTGATTTAGGTTTGATTGAAAACCCGCATCTTGGAACTTTGAATGAAGATATTGTGCATTCTCCAAACATAGTTTTGCATCGGCTCTCAGCTTTTCCTTGCCATATTTTTTTATTGCATACCAAGCATAGAGCGGACTATGTCCATTTCTTGACCCGGAGATTGTAGTATCGTGAGAATTAATATACTCTACCTTGTTTTTAACTTTATTAACATGATGCTTTCTTGCAAGTACTATTCCAGACATAAGAGGCACTCCAAGGAATTTGTGCATCGAGATGGCAATACTATCCACTCCTTTATCAAACGAGTAAAATGGCGCCTTCTTAATAAAAGGAGTAATCATACCTGATAATGCTCCATCGACATGAATATATGTTTTTTTTACTTTATTTGTTTTTAAAACAAACTTTATTTTCTCCAAGTCATCAAAAGCACCTTTAACTGTTGTTCCACAGTTCACTAATACAATAGCCTCACCAGAGTTATTCTTTTTTAATACTCTATTAAAATGCTCGTAGTCCATCTCTCCACTTTCTTGAGACTTAATTTCAACATAGTGCATTCTCATAATTTTTGCGGCTTTTGCAATTGAGTAATGTGTATCTGCTGAAAAGTATAGTGTTGCCTTTGGGAGTGATTCACGAGCTAAAAACATACCTTCCATATTCCCTTCAGTCCCACCAGAGGTAACATAACCCCATCCATCTTTTTTCTGCATATGGTATAGCTCCAGAAAGAAATTCACAACCTCCTGCTCAAAGTGCTTTGAATGCTTTTTCCAAGACACAGTGGAAAACGGGTCTCCAGCATTGTTAATATAGACGCCACATGCTTTTGTGATGAAGTCGTAGTCATACTGCATGTTATTGGGAAAACCTAAGTATTTGTTTTCCAACAACTTCATCTGGTCGATATATTTGTCTAAATGATCATGTATTTTTTTCATAAAAAAAAACCCGCTTTTGGCGGGGTGTGTATTAACTTTTTTTCACACTTATCCCGCCCTCTGTGGGGTAATAAGCCTGACAAAAAGAACTGATAAGTTGTTTTTCATATGTGTTAGTTGATTGTAATAATTGAAATGTAAAATGTCAAGAGTAAAATATGTATACACTATGTATTTGTCTGTAGGTTACTGGAGAGGCCCAATTACGTTATATTATCTCTTCTTTTCTTTTTCTTACGAAGGTTATCCATTCTTCAACCACTTCAAAAATAAGTTTAAATGGAGCTTCAATAAGAAAGTCGAGAA
>JAPLYQ010000097.1 GCA_026395475.1 Candidatus Roizmanbacteria bacterium
TAACGAAGGTGGAGCATCACAGTATTATTCAATGGACGGCAAACAGTGTATCTATGAAGCCGGTGGTCCTTTGTCAGGTTATAACCTTTATATCCAGAATGGTTACCTCATTTTTGGTATGTGGAACCGTTACGAAAGAAAATATGTTCAATATACACCTGCAGTAGGGTCAACAGAAGCAAGTGGATTATATCCTTTGGATCCATCAAAATATTATGTAGCTAAACTAGCATTTTCAGGAACGAATTTTACAGCTACTCTTTATGCAAATGGACTTTCTCCGGTTGTGAGTACACCAGTTACATTCTCAGGTCTAACGGTTGATGGTTCAGATGCAACAGGTATCGGTGGTGCATCAAGGACATCTTATCATAACTACAATACAGGTGAACTGATCTTCACCCGATTCTGAATACAGAACGAAGAGAGATTATTTGTTATTAAAAAATTGATTTTCATACTCCACCGGAGTTAAATAACCTAAACTTGAATGTAATCTTTGTCTGTTATAAAAAACTTCAATATAATCAAATAATGCTAATTCTGCTTCCGATCTTGTCGAAAAATTTCTGTGATACACAAATTCTGTTTTCAATGAATGAAAAAATGTTTCCGTAATTGCATTGTCATAGCAGTTACCCCTGTTGCTCATACTCTGCGCTATTTCATTATTTTTAAGTAACTCACGCACCTCGAGACTTGCATACTGACTTCCACGGTCAGAGTGGAAAATAAGACCACCATTTGGTTTTCTTAATCTTAACGACTTGCTGATTGCTTCATAAACTAGTTCTTTTTTCTGATTTTTACTGACCTTCCAGCCGATGATCTGTCTATTGAACAAGTCTAACACTACTGCCAGATATAACCAACCTTGTTTTGTCCAGATACATGTTATATCTGATGACCACACCTGATCAGGTCTTGTTGTTGAAAAATCTTGATTCAACAAGTTTGCAACTACAGGCAATGTGTGGTTTGAGTTAGTTGTCGGCTTATATTTTCTTTTTATTATTGACTTAAGCCCATTCTCCCTCATGATTCTAGCTACCCGTTTCGTACTGGTTTTAATGCCTTTGCGTCGCATCTGCTTGTTTATCCTTGGAGAACCATATATTTTCAAACTCCTGCCGTGTATTGACTTTATTTCATTGTATAATGACTGATCTTCGGCTTTTCTTTTACTCAGTATTCCATTTAACCATTTATAATATCCGCCCGTTCCTACTTCTATTGTACGGCATATTCTCTGTACTGCATAGTCTGAGCGGTGTTCGTCAACAAATATATATTTATCTTCTATGCCTTTGAAAATATGCCGAGTGCTTTTTTTAATATATCACGTTCCTCTCGTAAAACCTGATTTTCCCTTGTTAGCTTTGAGATTTCCTCTTCTGCAGGAGTTTGATGTCCTTTGCCTGGAAAAGCATGTTCCTGATCTCTAAGATACTGATTCTTCCAGTTGTGAAGTGTGTTCTCGTTGATGTTTAAATCCCTTGCCAGCTCAGCTATCTTCTTTTCTTTATTAACTATTAGCTTTGCTGTCTGGATTTTGAAGTCTTTGTCGAATATTCGCTTATTTCGCCTATCCATTTTGATCTCCTTTCATTGCTAAATATTAAATTTAAAAATTTTTCCTCTCTCTTCCTACTGTATCTAATACTGGGTCAAGATCAGAATAAAAATCATTGAATCAGAATACAAAGACAGAATAGATGTCTCTGTCTTAGTTCCAGGATTATATTTTTTAAAAGTGGGAGATAGAGTAAGTAAATTTGTGAAAATATAAAATATATTGACATTCCAAGAGTAGTATTTGACTGCAATCAAATTTCATCAATAATTTAGTCACCAATCCTA
>JAPLYQ010000037.1 GCA_026395475.1 Candidatus Roizmanbacteria bacterium
CTAAATTGTCCATTTGCTGTCCCAAAAGTATTTCCAGTGGCGGGCCAAACCGCACAGTTTGTTCCGTCTATCAAACATCTTTGAACACGATTATTATCCGTATCAGCGATAAACACATAGATCCCATCCGTTGCAATTCCACTTGGGTTACTAAACTGCCCATTGCCAGAGCCATATGATCCCCATTTTGTGGTGAAGGTGAGAGCAGATCCTGGTGTTGCACTCATAGTAGACACCAATACTCTCCCATTCCCTGAATCAAGAACATACAGATCATCGGTTGAGCTTAAAGTCATTGCTTGTGGTCTATTCATCTGTGTGTTTCCTACACCAAAACCTCCATGAATAGCCTGAAGAACTCCTGAAGAGTTGTATTCTTCGATACGTGAGTATGACTCATTAATGATAAAAAGACGAGGGACAAGATGACTACTTACTGCAATATCAGTCCATCGACTTTGAAATTTGTAGAGAAAATCCTTTTTAAACTGTGCCTGAGCAGGTGAGGGGTACAAAAATAAAACCGCAAGAAGAGCGGCTAGGACAGCTAGCAGACCTTTTTTTATTACCACCCCTTTTTTTGTGCTAATGAAAATGAAAAAAAATAATAACCGGGCATATACATCACTATAATAAGAAGAGAGGGTGAATGTCAAGTATAGATGAGATAAAATAGTGTCCAAACAACAAGGAACACCATACCTGTATCTTCAGTAATTTTTTGACATTGTAAGCTTTCCATTTTACGGTACAATGTGGCATGAAATATGAACGAGCACCGGAAATAAAAAAAACAATTGTAGCTCTTGTTTCAGAATTGCAGTTTACTCACATTGATGTAGAACGTGTACATTGCATCCGCAGTTTTGATGCAAAAACAAGAGCCTATGCGCGTATTTGGGGAATGTCAAAACTGTTTTTTGAAGTGGCAGGGATACGAGCAAACTATATCATTGAGGTTGTCTCAAAGCGCTTTGATAAATTATCCGAACGTGAGAAAATAAAAACATTAATTCACGAGTTAATGCATATTCCTAAAACATTTTCTGGAGCACTTCTTTCCCATCGGGGTCCTCATCATGCAATTAATGATCGAGAAGTGGAAAAAATTATTCGGAGGATTGAGAAATAACATATTTCTTAATATGTTTGTGTGCTTGTAACCCTCTCCGTATTCCAAAAAGCAAGAGAATGATCGAGAAGGCGACAAGTATAAATCCTCCAATTACCAATAGATTATCATCAAAAAACTTAATAAAAGTAATTCCCATTGCAAACGTTGTTAGGGATGTTCGTATATAGGAAAGGATTGTCCTATCGATCGACAACATCGTTCTTTCTTTTGCATATTGTTCTCTTAATTTTGTATGTGGATGCATATTTTTCCTAGCGGAGAGGGCGAGATTTGGTTTCGCCAAATTTGTAAGCTCAACCACTGCCGCGAACTTAAGAGTTCGCGTCTTGCTTCTCATCTCGCCACTCATTAATAAAATTTCCCAACCTACGGCTGTGAAATTTTCCTAGCGGAGAGGGCGAGATTCGAACTCGCGGTAACTTGCGTTACGGAGGTTTAGTAAACCTCTGCACTAGACCAACTATGCGACCTCTCCAATCTGGTTTAGGAGTTTTGGCGGAGAGTACAGGATTTGAACCTGTGCGAGCATTGCTGCTCAAGGGGTTAGCAACCCCTCGCATTGGGCCACTCTGCCAACTCTCCAATCCAAAACAAAAATAACGGTGCCGGGAAAAGGATTTGAACCTTCAATCCCTTGCGGGAACACGCTTCTGAAGCGTGCGCGTCTGCCAGTTTCGCCATCCCGGCGGTAAGGCGCAATCCATCTTTCCTGCCTCCGAACAGTATTTGTCCATTATATCACTAATCCAACCCGTTTGAGCTTTTTTTCGAAGTCATTTTTAAAAAGCCATAATTGTGTAGTAGTAATAAGAAATGCGGTTCGATTACGAATGATTATAGGAAGTTGTATTGCTCTAAATAGATAATCTATCCATGTGCACATGATCCATGTTTTACCCTGATTATTGCGCTTAATATTGAGTGATTTAACGTTTGGGAAGTAGTTTAATAACCAACTATTTTCGAAAAGAAACCGTTCATAAATATGGTCTTTATCGACAATTTTTTTCATTTGTAACATCTCATGTGCGATGTAAGAATTTTGTTTTTTATGAGGAATAACAACGTTTTGTTCATCAAAGAATAAGTTCAAGCAGACGCCAGTTTTTGTGTGAATGCCCAGGATCTTTGCACACATGACAACGAAGAATCGCGTCGTCCACAACTGGGTGTGTTTTGTGACGATACAGAGATCAAGATCATCATTATTTTGTAGTCCTCTCATAGCACTTTTTCCCGTGACTCCAACAAAACGGACTAATGGACACATCTTTAAAAGAGAAATATAGATTTGCACTGTTGTATCAAGCTTTTTCTTATCATCAGAAATGATCTGAGTACTATACTGGGGGAGAGTATATCGGACGTGATTAGTGACTAGTGAATAGTGGTCAGAAAGGCCTTGGAATGCTCTATAATGCATATTATTCGGTAGTCGAAGTATTTTTTGTCCTTTTAGCTCCTTTTCAAGGAGTATGGTAAGGTTTTTTTTGCTTATTTTCTTTGGGAAAAATGTATAGATTTCCTCAGATGAAGGGGCATACAAAAAGTATGCGAAATATTCAAGAACAGTGTGGAGATTTCTTCTCATTGCTTGGGAAGCATTATACACCGAACAATTGTTTTAAAACCATCCCTATAAAAATAGGAAGTCTACTGATTTGTCTTTTTGCCCGCCATGGCTGACGAATCAACCTATAAAGCCATTCAAATCCTGTAGAGCTAATTGCGTTGGAAGGTCTTCTCGACGCTCCAGATAAGTAATCAAATGCACCTCCTACGCCCATACAAATACTTTCCTGTAGCATCTTCTTATGAGTATTAATCCAGAGCTCCTGATAGGGTGAACCGAAGGCAACAAATACAAAATGGGGCCTTGTATCGCGTACTATACTCTCGATATGAGCCTCTTCCTCTGGGGTTGGATTAAGCTTATTCTGGTACCCTTCTATCCCAATATAGGTAGCCTTGGGATAGGCACGAGAATAGCACTTAGCTATACTATCTGCTAAATTTGCCTGGGAGCCAATAAGGACTACTCGTGAGCTCATCTGGCCAGCTAGCTCTAAAAGCTTAGGGAGCAAATAGGACCCAGATACTCGTTCTGGGATAAAAAGACCCTGCAATTTTGCTGCAATAACTATGCCGATGCCGTCAGTAAGAGCTAAATCAGCATGTTGGCAAACCTCAAGAAAAGAAGAATTTTGATGTGCTACCACAACATTTTCTGGATTGATCGACACAATATGCTTAAATTGTAGGGGAGCAGATAAGTACAATTTAATTTTCTCTAGGACATCATTGAGTGAGAGAGGGTCTATCGGGAGTTGAAAGAGAGTTATACGTTGTTTTTCCATGGGTAAATACTATAAGTTTTATGTTTGAACGACAAAATATGATTTTAGTTCATTTTAGTTCAATTTATTTGAACGGCTTATCATATCGTCTCTACAATCTTATTCCTAATTTATATTGGTAAAAAATATGCTTTTGCTTCTTAATTACTATATAATTATACCAGTTCCCTTTATTTTTATCAAAAAACTTTTTCTACACTTTCTTTCATTATCAGTATATAACTATAAGATATTCTGGTTATTTTATAGCTTCTTTAAAACTATCAAAATTTTCTATTGCCATTCCAATTCCTCGAATAACACAAAAAAGTGGTTCCTCAACAACAAAAGAAGCGACATTTATATGATAGCTAATATATCGATCTAGATTGGTGAGAAGGGACGTTCCACCAGATAAGACAACACCTTTATCCACAATATCTGCTGCTAGTTCTGGAGGGGTAAGAGCCAAGACATCCTTCACTCCTTCCAATATAAGTTTCAATGGTTTTTGAATTGCTTCGGTCATATCTGCTTCACTTATTTGGATAACTTTGGGAAGTCCGGTTTGAAAATCTCGCCCTTTTACCTCCATTGTTTTTAGTGGTTTTCCATCTTTATTTTCTATAAAAGCATTCCCAATTTGTATCTTCACTTGTTCGGCAGTTCGTTCCCCAATCATTAAATTGTGTTTTTTTCGGAGTTGGTGAAGAATCGCCTCATCAAATTTGGTTCCTGCAACTCGAACCGTTTTATAAGAGACTAGTTGACCTAAAGAAATAACTGCAATTTCTGTAGTTCCTCCCCCAAGATTGATAATCATATGTCCTGATGGTTGTGAAATGGGAATTTTTGCACCAATGGCAGCAGCAAGTGGTTCCTCTATAAGATATACATTAGATGCACCCGCTTGTTTACATGCGGCAACAACTGCACGTTTCTCCACCTGAGAAGATCCTCCAGGGATAGAAATCATGATGTCTGGCCACAGAACGAGCCCTCGTAAGGCTTTTTTAAGGAAGTAAGTAATCATGGATGAAGTTGTATGATAGTCAGCTATGACACCTTCCTTCATAGGGCGTGCCGCAACTATTGAACCTGGAGTGCGTCCCAACATTTCTTTTGCATCATCCCCAACGGCAAGAATTTGTTTGCTTTCAAGAGAATAGGCAACAACGGTAGGTTCATTGAGAACAATTCCTTGTTTTTCAACATACACGAGTGTATTTGCAGTTCCGAGGTCGATCCCAACTTTTTTTCCAAAAAACATGGTTTTTTTGTGTATTAATTCGCTATAAGTAGTATAATTGTATACTATATTCGTAAGGAACGCCTATGCACATCATCAGAAACAGTATCGTAGTAATATTTTTCACGGTCATACTAGTCGCAACCATTGCATATGCACGTGGATATCGACTTGATGTCCAAAAGGGGACAATGACTTCAACTGGCATCATTGCAGTATCTTCAAACCCACAAGCGGCTCAAGTATATGTAAATGGAGTATTAAAAGGAGTTACCGACCTTCATCTCACACTTCCATTTGGGAAGTATAGTATCGAGGTAAAGAAAGAAGGGTACACTTCATGGAAACATGATGTTGTATTAAAAGGCGAGCTTGTGGTTACAGCTGATGCAACTCTATTCCCACTCAATGCATCGTTAACCCCCTTGAGTACCATCGGTATTTCTCAGGTTGTTTCAATCGATAACACAGATAAGACATTACTATTCGTTGAGAATGGGGATGTAGAAAAGGATGGTATTTATGTGTTTGACCAGGCAAAACGAACATTCTCATTATTTCCTCCATTGAAACTACTTGTCAGTAAAAAATTATTTCCTGAGGACATTCACCTCAAAGGTGTCTCTGTTATTTTTTCCCCAGATTTTAAACAGGGAATTACGGTATTCAAACGAGGAGAAGACACGATTTCATATTTGATTTCGCTTGAAGATGAAAGCACACAACTTTATGAAATCACAAGCTCCCAACCATCCCAGAAAGATCAATAAAACTTGATGAGTTATATGTATACGATAGAAAAGAAGATAGAAATTATCATATTTCACTCTCTGAAGCGTCTCAAAAGATGCGTGATGCGGGGGATGTGGTATTGAACTGGTTTCCAGATTCTCGACACCTAGTAGAGCATGAAGGAGATAAAATATCTATTGTTGAATATGACGATACGAGTAAGCAAATTATTTACTCTGGACCACATGAAGGGTCATTCTTTGATGTGACAAGTGATGGTAAACTCCTTATTCTTGCAAATTTGAATCCACAGTTTAATAAAACTCCAGACATCTACGCAGTAGGAATACGATAAGAAACAATTAGTTTTTTAGTGTATTTTCTAACATTTTTTTAATTCTTTTCCAACCAGCCGTTGTTTTAAAATACTTTTCGCAGTTAATAACATCTACCTTATCTA
>JAPLYQ010000014.1 GCA_026395475.1 Candidatus Roizmanbacteria bacterium
TGCTCTTTCCTCAATGATCAGTGAAGGCGGCATAGCAGGAGTTGAGTTTGTTGCAGTCAATACTGATGCACAAGCACTTTTACATAGTAAAGCAGCTGTCAAAGTACAAATTGGTGAAAATGTAACGCGAGGATTGGGAAGTGGTGGCGATCCAGAAATAGGGAAAAAAGCTGCAGAAGAATCGCGTGAACGATTAAAGGAAGAAATAGCCGGGTGTGACATGGTTTTTATCACTTGTGGAGAAGGTGGCGGAACAGGAACGGGTGCAGCGCCAATTGTTGCAGAAATTGCTAAAGAATCAGGAGCATTAACAATAGCCGTGGTAACAAAGCCATTTGATTTTGAAGGGTCCAGACGACGATTCTCAGCTGATGAAGGAATTCAAAGACTAAAAGAAAAAGTAGACACTCTTATCGTTGTTCCGAACCAAAAAATCTTACAAGTAGTAGATAGAAAAACACCAGTTCTTGAAGCATTTCGAAAGATTGATTCTGTTCTCCACCAAGGAGTACGAGGCATTGCGGAACTTATCACAGTTCCAGGACTTATCAATGTAGACTTTGCTGATGTAAGAACTATTATGTCAAATGCAGGCACAGCGCTTATGGGTGTTGGTACTGGTTCAGGAGACAAACGTGCAATTGCAGCAATAAAAATGGCCATTTCATCCCCACTTCTTGACACCTCAATTGAAGGCGCAAAGGGAGTTCTCTTTAATGTTATGGGTGGACCGGACTTAACCATGGCAGAGATTGATGAAGCAGCTTCTATCATCACAAAAAGTGTTGATCCAGATGCAGACATCATTTTCGGGGCAGTTATTGATGAACAGATGGTTGATCAAATTAAAGTAACATTAGTTGCAACTAAATTTGATGAACATAAATTGAAATTGTTTAATTTTAAAAAATCAACAGAACTTCTTGAAGATTCTGAACCATCATACGCAAAAGCGGTGGAAGATAGATCTTCAAAAGAAGAGGTGCGTTCATCTCAACAAGTCGACCTTTCCACATCTGACGATATTTTGGAAGAAGATAATGAGTTTGACATCCCTGCGTTCTTAAGAAAGAAGTAAAGGGGATGTGAGGAAGAAATAGTGCTATAATATTCTTCATGTTTAAACCAGTTTCTTCCACTCAACAATTTCCAGAAATGGAAAGAGCTCTCCTTGATAAATGGTATTCAACTGGCATTATTGATGGCTACTTAACAAAGAATGATAGTGCAACAAAGACATTTTCATTTTTAGATGGACCAATAACAGCAAACAATCCAATGGGAGTTCATCATGCCTGGGGCAGAACATATAAAGATCTGTGGCAAAAATTTCACAATCTTTTGGGAGATAAACAACGCTTTCAAAGTGGATTTGATTGTCAAGGGTTATGGGTTGAAGTTGAGGTTGAGAAAGAATTAAAACTTCATTCAAAAAAAGACATTGAGAACTTAGTCCCTGGAGACAAAAAAGCTTCGATTGCCAAATTTGTTGACCTTTGTAAAGAAAGAGTCTATAAATTTTCTGGCATTCAAAAAGATCAATCAAAACGACTTGGATATTTCATGGACTGGGATCATTCATACTTCACCATGGCTGACGCAAATAACTACATGATATGGCGTTTTTTGAGTACCTGCCATATAAATGGATGGGTATACAAAGGACATGAATCTGTTCCATGGTGTCCTCGTTGTGAAACCGCAATTTCTCAACATGAAATGCTGACAGAAGATTATAAAGAAGTTGTTCACGAGTCAGTATTTATTGAATTCCCAATCGTGGGGAAAAAAGATGAATATCTTCTTGTTTGGACCACAACTCCATGGACCATTCCTGCAAATATTGCCGTAGCAGTTGATGAAAAAATTGAATATACGCTTGTCAAAGGATCAACTGGAAAACTCTTTTGGGTTGCAAAAGATCTTGTTGAGGCAGTCTTCAAAAAAGAATATCAGTCAATTGAAAAAACCGTTCTTGGAAAAGAATTGGTTGGGATGACATATGATGGTCCATTTGACCATTTGCCAGCAGTAGAAGAAGTAAAAAAAAGTAATAAAAAGTTTCATACCGTGGTGCCAACTGATGCAATGATCATGCCTATCTCTACAACAGAGGGGACAGGACTTGTTCATACAGCAGTGAGTGCGGGAACTGAAGACTTTATGTTAGGTCGCAAACTAGGACTTCCAATGATTCCTGTTATTGCAGATGACGCAAGTTATTTGCCAGGGTTTGGAGATTTTAGCGGAAAGAATGCTAAAAAACATCCAGAATTGATTATCGATTTCTTAAAGACATATCAAGATGGTGAGTTCTTGTTCTCAACTCTCCGCTACAAACACCGATATCCCGCATGTTGGAGATGTAAAGCAGAGCTGGTATGGAAAGTAGCTGATGAATGGTATATTGCAATGGATAAGCCTGGAACTGACGGGAGAACTCTTCGATCTCGCATGGTAAATGTCGCAAAACAAATAAACTGGATTCCAGGATTTGGTATGGAACGAGAACTTGATTGGCTGAAAAACATGCATGACTGGTTGATCAGTAAGAAAAATAGATATTGGGGTCTTGCCCTTCCAATCTATGAATGTAAAGAATGTAAATCATTTGAAGTTATTGGGTCCAAAGAAGAACTTGAAAAACGAGCAGTAAAAGGCTGGAAAGAATTTGATGGACATTCACCACACAAACCATTTATTGATGAAGTGAAAATTGCATGTCCACATTGTAAGAAGGAAACTGAACGTATTGAAGATGTAGGTAATCCTTGGCTTGATGCAGGTATCGTGGCATATTCCACAATTAGTGACAACAACACCGATCCTTTGTATTTGAAAAATAAGAAAGAATGGGAGAAATGGTTTCCAGCAAACTTTATAACGGAGTCATTCCCTGGACAGTTTAAAAACTGGTTTTATGCTCTCATAGCAATGTCAACTGTCATGGAAGATAAGCCTCCATTTAAAACAGTGCTTGGATACGCAACATGTACCGGAGAAGATGGACGACCTATGCATAAAAGTTGGGGGAATGCAGTTGAGTTTAACGAAGGAGCAGAAAAAATTGGAGTGGATGTGATGAGATGGATGTTTGCGAGACAAAATCCTGCAGACAATATGCTTTTTGGATACAAAAAGGCAGATGAAGTAAGAAGACAGTTCTATTTAATGGTATGGAATGTCTACAAATTTTTTGTAGATTATGCAGGTATGGAACATATTGAGTTGCAAGGTGCTCCATCACTTTCACTTTCCAAACCAAACATCCTTGATGAATGGATCATGGCGCGACTGAGTAATTTTGTTGCTGAATCAAAAAAATCATATCTTGAATTTAATGTTCAAACAGTCGCATTGGGAGGCGAAGCGTTTATGAGTGATGTTTCCACATGGTTTATTCGTAGAAGTCGAGATCGTGTATGGGTAAATTCTGATAATAAAAAAGACAAGCAATCTTTTTACGAAACATTACATGCAGTGCTTACTGTTTTTGCAGTTACCGTTTCACCAATCATGCCATTTATTTCTGATGAGATATATACAAATCTCACCGGAGAAAAATCAGTACATTTGGCAAACTGGATAGATCTTGCTGCACCAAAAAATACAAGCATCATTCAAGACATGGCAGTTGTTCGATCATGTGCCGAGGCAGGTCATCGTGTTCGAAAAGAAAATAAATTAAAGGTACGACAGCCACTAAGCTTAGTAACAATAAATCTTGCAAAAGATACTATTTTTGAAGCGACAGATGCACTTCTTGATATTCTGAAGTCTGAACTTAACGTAAAAAAAGTGTCACTTTCAAAAGGAAAGACAGAACAACATGAGGTTGTATTTGACACAGTTCTTACCGAAGAGCTTGTACGAGAAGGGAAGATGAGAGACCTCGTCAGAAGTATCCAAGAACAACGCAAAATAAAACAAGTGACTCCAGATCAAAAAATCAAACTCACAATTCCAGAAGAATTTATGCAATGGAAAGAATATATCGCTAAGCGAGTTTTGGCTGGGGAAATTGTGGCGGGGGAAGAAATGAAAGTTGAATAAAACAACTAGGACTGTTTCGTATTTTCTGTCTTTGTTGAAGTTGACGAACTCGCACATGGAAAATTCGAGTGCTCAAACAGGGCGTCAACATTCATAAAGCCAGAAAATACTTCACGTTTTTTTGATTTGAGTTTACATTTTTGTTTTGAATATCTATGACGTCACTTCTTATTCCCTCTTTTTTTCTTTGGGTATTTTCGTTGTTCAACCAGTTTGGTATTAAACCTCGCTTTGGCATGTCACAGTTGGGATACATAGTTGCTGGTGTTGTTGCATTTTTTATTATAAAACGTATTGGAAGGCGATTTTTTATTGCAAACATTAAAACAATCTTCTGGTCATTTTTTGCGCTTCTCATTATTAGAAGAACTCGGTATGAGATGACACCGTTTTTCTATATTTCAGTTATTTTTATTGCACTCTTACCGGCATTTATTGTCCTTCGACAACCAGACCTGGGGAATGCCTCAGTATTTGTAGGTGTTTTAATATTTATGCTATTAGTTTCTGATATTCCAAAACGATATCTTGTAGTGTCTGGAGTTATTCTCTTTGTTCTTCTTCCATTTAGCTGGTTCTTTCTTCATGACTATCAGCAAGCTCGCATCTTAAGTTTTATTCAGCCTCATTCGGATACACAGGGAGATGCATACAACATGATTCAAGCAATAATTACGGTAGGTTCAGGACAATTCTTTGGTAAGGGGCTGGGGCTGGGGACGCAATCTCGTCTTTTTTTCCTTCCTGAAAATAACACTGACTTTGCATTTTCCTCTCTTGTCGAGCAATTTGGGTTTTTAGGAGGGTTTTTTGTTCTCGCCTTTGAATTTATTCTCATTTCCATGTTGTTTATTCGTGCCTACAAATTTATTGGGGGAAATGACTCAGATACACGATATAAATACCTTTTTAGCATGGGGCTTGCCTTTTTGCTCTGTATTCAGACTGGTGTAAATATCGGTATGAATTTGGGACTTCTTCCTATAGCTGGTATCGCATTGCCGTTTATTTCCTATGGAGGATCGTTCTTTGTGGCTCTGTGTATAGGGTTTGCACTGCTGAAGTCCTAAAACCCATTTGAAAATTAGGGAGGAGTAGGTTATACTTACTACTTATGAGTAAAATCGCGGTCATTAAAACAGGTGGAAAGCAGTATATTGCAAAAGAAAACGACATCTTAATCGTTGATTTATTGAAAGCAGAAAAAGACGCAGATTTTGAATTTGAAGCAGTAGCTTCATTTGATCCAGAAGGCGACGTTGAAGTCGGTATGCCTCTTATCGCAAGCAAAGTCAAAGCAAAAGTTGTTGAACATGTATTAGGAGACAAAGTTCGTATCTCAAAATTCAAGGCAAAAAGCAGATACAGAAAGACAACCGGATTTAGACCAAAGTATACTAAAGTTCAAATTGTCAGCATTTCATAACATCATATGGCACATACAAAAGCTCAAAGAGCTGTAAAAGGAAATCGAGACTCACATGCACGCAGACTAGGCGTTAAGAAGTATGGAGGAGAAGTAGTAGTAGCAGGCAACATCATAATGACACAAAAAGGCACTCGCTTTTTTGCAGGTGAAGGAACAATGCTTACCAACGACTTCACTATCATGGCTTTAAAAGCTGGAAAAGTTGAGTTCGTCAAGAACCTTGGTAAGACCTACATCTGTGTCGTCTAAGATTACTTCTTGTTTATAAAACACAATGACCAGTATAATAGCGTCATTCTGAGTGA
>JAPLYQ010000011.1 GCA_026395475.1 Candidatus Roizmanbacteria bacterium
CAGTCAATTTTGGCAGAATCTGGAAAATAACTTTATTAGAAATCTATGTTTTCCCATTATTCCTGGCCCGAAGCAATTCTCCACATAGACGGTGATGCCTTTTTTGCTTCTGTAATGCAGTCAGTCAACCCGAGTCTTAAAGGAAAGCCTATTGCAACAGGAAGAGAGCGTGGCATCGCTACTGCATTTTCTTATGAGGCAAAAAATATGGGAGTTCGTCGTGGAATGACTTTCTCTCAGATTAAAAAAGTATGCCCCTCCTGTATTTATGTTGACTCAGATTATGATCTCTTTTCCCTTGTCTCACAGCGCATGTTTAGTATTATGAAAAATTATTCCCCTACTGTAGAAGAATATTCTATCGACGAAGGATTTGTAGATATAAAAGGGTTGCGCAGAATGCACAGAAAAACATATGAAGAAATAGCACTTGCCATAAAAAAGGAAATTGAGGAAAAACTAGATATTACAGTTTCCGTTGGCCTTTCTATCACTAAGTCTCTTGCAAAATTAGCATCCTCATTTAGAAAGCCATCGGGATTCACTCCTGTACAAGGCAAACATATAGAATATCTCCTAGGACGCTGTACAGCACAAAATATATGGGGATTAGGACCAAATACCGCGGCCTATCTTACAAAATATAATATTAAGACAGCTTTGGAGTTTGCGTCTCTTTCTGAAGATTTTATTATTTCACACTTATCTAAACCTTATTATGAAATTTGGCAAGAACTCAGAGGAATAAAAATATTTTCACTTGACCCAAATCCAAAAAATACATATAAATCTATATCAAAAACAGAAACATTCACTCCCCCGACAAATAATAAGGAACTACTCTGGAGCTATCTCTTTCGTCATATAGAAGACGCATTTAGCAAAGCGCGTAGATATAAATATGCGGTTGGGACTATTTCTCTTTTTTTGAAAACTCAACAATTTAATTACCGTGCCACAGAGTGTAAACTTTCAACTCCCACCGCTTACCCCCTCTCAATAAGAAAAGAGCTTCACCTGGCGTTTGATAGAATCTATGACCAATCCCATATCTATAGAACAACAGGCTGTACCATTAGTAATCTAAGCGATGCCGCAATTATCCAAGATTCACTTTTTACTGATCAATTAGCCCAAAGCAAGACTCAAAAACTCTACTCTATCCTATCTTCTATTAAAAAGGTAGATTTTGGAACGGCACTTATTGCAAATAATGCCACGCTGAAAAAGCCCCAACCAAAAAAGTTTGGATTATCTATCTTATCTTTAGAATAAGAATAACGAAGCATTTTATTCCATGACGAATTCAAAACCTGTTTGAGCACTCGAATCACCTTGTGCGAGTTTTTTGAATGAGGAAGGGTATAAAATGTGAAGTAGTATCAACTCACTTTACTTAGTATTCTTGTCATTGGACAGTTTTTATGATCATGCTTTCTTGCGCTACAATATTTCCTTCCATATTCAATTAAAAGATAAGTAAACTTCAACCATTCTTTGTGGGGAACAACTTTCATTAAATCTTTTTCAATATTTTTTGGATCAGTATGTTTTGAAAGTCTTAATATGTGAGAAAGCCTTATAACATGTGTGTCTACCGCAATTCCTTCTATAACTCCATATGCGTTTCCCAACACTACATTAGCCGTCTTTCTTCCCACACCAGGAAGTTTAAGTATCTCGACCATACTCTTTGGCACTTCTCCATTATATTTATTTTTAATAATGTGAGCGCTTGCTAAAATATGTTTTGCCTTCATCCTATAAAAGCCCGTTGCAAAATTATCTTTTTCGAATTCTGATACATCCGCATTAATATAATCCTCAAGGATTTGATATTTTTTAAATAGTTTCTCAGTAACTCGGTTTACCATTTTATCTGTGCATTGAGCAGACAAAATAACAGCAACAAGAAGCTCCCATGGAGAGGAGTAGTTAAGCATTATTTGTGCACGAGGAAAAAGCTTGTTAAGTTCTATAATAATCTTGGTAACTCGCTCTTTTTTTGTCATCTTTTATTTTATAACTTTATACTATTGTTCCCTCTTTTAATATCGATAAATCCTTCTTTTACTAATTGCTCTAATGCAGTAAACAAACGTTCATCTGAATATATTTTTTTTAATTCTTCCAATGAAT
>JAPLYQ010000018.1 GCA_026395475.1 Candidatus Roizmanbacteria bacterium
TTTATTCTGCTTATCAACAAACATAAAGAAGAGACCAAGAAGAAGTGCAATGAGTACAATTGCGATAAGTTTACCAATGCCATTTAAAAATAAACTCGCAAATCCAAGTAGCGCCGTGATAAGCCAGTAAAAAATGGCAATACGTCGTTTGCCCCATCCCAGTTCCATGAGTCTATGATGTAAATGTCCTCGATCTGCCTTGAAAGGCGAAACTCCTTTTCTAATTCTTCTAACTAACGTATAGAGTGCATCAATCATGGGGATTGCCAACACTAAAACAAATGTTCCAATTTTTCCAAATGAAAGTATAGAGAGAACCCCAAGCCAAAACCCTGCCAAGGCCCCGCCCCCATATCCTGGCATTATCATTTGTGGGAAAAAGTTGAAAGGAAGGAACCCTATAAATACTCCGGAAACAATAAATGCAAAGAACATAACATTGGTGGTACTTACATCATGTGCAATAAATCGCTGGGAAAGAAGACCGAGGAAAATAGCGGCAACCGCAACAAATCCTGGCATCTGTCCGTCCACCCCTTTACTCCAATTAATCATATTGGTAATCCAGGTAAGCCAAATGAGAGCAATAAAGTCGGCCAGAGGGAGGTTAGAGTGAATCCCACCAAAAAGGCAGAGAGGTGATAATAAATCCTAAAAAAAGGGGAAGACCACCACCACGAGGGATAAGGCCGATATGAGTGTGGGCTGGGTGTTTGCGCAGTTTACTGTCAGTGATAAGTCCTATTTTTTTTGCAAAAAAGATAGTAGGGGGGGTGAGAAGGTAAGCAAAGCTGGCTGCCATTCCAAATGCAAGTAAATATTCCATATCGAGTTAGGAAACAAGCAAAATAATACGAATAAATAGGTACGTACACACGACGATGACTGTTATATTGACGTATTTCAATACTGATTTTTCAAAATCTTCTCGATGAAAATAGGTGTGATAAATGAATCTATTGAGCATATAAAGCGCATTCATCAGGAAAGGAATAATGAATATCATCCACCACTCCACAAGCTGGTCTTCTCCAATAGGAAGGGAGTAAAAGAGGGGAATTTGGGGCGGGATGGTATGCATCCGCACAATATAGACGACTAGTTGTATAAGATTTGAGCTTACGAGTAATCCAATCATATAATGAGTATATTATACCTTAATACAAAGCGTTGTCATCCTGAGGTGATTAGCCGAAGGATCTAGAAAAGTAATGGGATTCTTCGTATGTATTTGAGTCACTCAGAATGACATAGTGTGGGGGAGCATATTACCCCTTGCAGGGAGAAATAAAATACAGTATTATCACCGCATGACATAAAAAAATAAAATCTCCGGTCCGCTCCCCTATTACTAATTAAATTTTATTTACATGATAGACACAACACTTCAACAACTCGTTAAGGAAGAAAAAAAAAGACAAAAAGAGGGAATTGAGCTTATTCCATCTGAAAATTTCGCTTCTAAGTCCGTTCGATCGTATTTGAGCACAGAATTTGTAAACAAGTACTCCGAGGGATACCCAGGAAAACGCTATTACGGAGGCAACGAGGTTGCCGACAAGGTAGAGATATTGGCTCAAGAGCGCGCAAAGAAGCTCTTTGGCGTCCCTTTCGTCAACGTTCAACCTTACTCAGGGTCTCCAGCCAACTTAGCCGTATACTTGGCTGTTTGTAAGCCAGGAGATAGTATCATGGGTCAAGGACTTACCGCGGGAGGTCACCTTACTCATGGTCACAACGTGTCTGCAACCGGTATCTTCTATGTCAGTCACCAATATGGAGTAGACCCAACCAAGAGCGACCTGTTTGACTATGAAGCTATTTTGAAGCTGGCTCTGGAGCACAAACCAAAGCTTATTTGGGTAGGAGCAACGGCTCACCCCCTCATCTTTAACTATAAAAAATTTAGTGAAATTGCCAAAAAAGTAGGAGCTGTGCTTGCGGCAGATATTTCCCACATTTCAGGTTTAATTGTGGGGGGAGTCCATCCAAGTCCAGTTGAGCATGTTCATATCGTCACCACAACGACACACAAGACCCTTCGTGGTCCTCGTGGAGCAATGATTATGGTCACCAAAAAGGGGCTTGATGCATACCCAGACTTGCCAGACAGAATTAACAAAGCGGTCTTCCCTGGCCTTCAGGGTGGTCCTCACGACAATCAGACAGCAGCAATAGCAGCGGCACTTGAAGAGGCGTCAACTAAACAATTTACAACGTATGCAAAACAGATTGTCAAAAACTCAGTGGCACTCGCCGATGAGCTTAAAAAACAAGGAATGACGCTTGTTGGCGGAACGTCCCAAAATCACCTTATCTTAGTCGACCTCACAAACACAATGGGGGCAGGAGCGGGAATATTCTTTCAGCGAGCACTTGATCTTGCTGGTCTGACATTGAATAAAAATACAGTACCAGGGGAGAAGTCCTCACCTTTCTATCCATCAGGAGTGCGCTTGGGAACTCCAGCCGCAACAAGTCGAGGAATGAAAGAAAAAGACATGAAAAAGATAGGGAAGTTTATGGGGGATATTTTAGCAATAATTAAAGATTACAGACTTCCAACTGGCGAAAAGGAAGTGCGCTTAAAACTCTTGAAAGAGTTTAATGCATTTATTGCAACAAATAAAGGAATCAAAAAAATACGAAATGAAGTGAGAGTTATGGCAAAACGGTTTCCCCTGCCCTAACCTGTTATTGCATGGATTGGATGACATATGAGCCGTCGTTATTGACGACGAATGCTCTGTCGGGATAAACTGGCAAGAACTGCTTAACTGCTTGTTTGTCTATTAATACTTTTCCCACAAACCATGGAAGCTCTTCATATGTCTTTTTATAGATATATACTTTCGTGTTTGGAAGATAATATTCTGCTGGATGAAAGTCGTATTCATGGGTTACATATACAACATCTCTCGGTCCCATCTCATTTTTTATCGTTGTGAATGTTTTTTTCACTGGTGCCTTTGTGCGCATAAAAACTTGAATGGACGAATAGGACAAAAGAAGAGATACAACTGTTGTGAGCAACGCTGCCCGCACATATTTATTTTTGATACTTTCAAGACATACAATAAGGAGTAACCCCATCCCCACCGATGCAAAAATAAGATAACGAGGAAGAAAAACTGGCTTAAAAAATGAGAGAAGAAATATGACAAATGGAATACCAAGTGCCAACCCAAGTAATAGGAAAAAGTGAATTTTCTTTTGATACACCACATGATGAATTGATCCAAAAAGGATAATCGCACTGACGATAAGTGAAATGGAAGATATGAAAGGAACAATCATCCAAGTATCTTTTTCAAACCCTGTAAGAATCACAGCGGGAAGAAGAAGCACATCTTTCCAATTGGAAGGAACTATCCAAAAGGAAGACCCAACAGGTGGTCTGGCAAATAGAAGAACAACGACCCAAGGAATATACCACAGAGTTGTTTTAAATAGTGGAACTATAAAATGTTTCCATTCTCTTTTGTGAGTTGCTATCAGTATGAATACAACTTGGAAGGCAATCACAACAATAAGGAAATAGTGAGTATACAGTGCCGCTATTGCCGTATAGGCATATAGTTTGTAACTCTTTTTCATCATAGCGTAAAACAGAAGAGTGGCCAGAAACGCCATCATGCTATACATACGTGCTTCAAACGCATAGTAGTGTAATAGCGGATTGAGGATAAAAAAGAGAAGATAAAACAAAGATTTTTTGGTCGTGTATTTATAAATATCCTTCATGATGAGATAGACGACTACTGCAACAAAATATGCCAACGGTGTTTTGGTAAAAAGAAATTGCATCATACTTTTTCTGTGACTTTATATGTAATATTTTTCTTCAGAATAATACGAGTGTGTGATTCAAGGGCTGGAAGAGCGGACAGGAAAAAAGAAATGAAAGGTAAGAAATACCATTGAATAATCATTAATGGAAGCGAGGCAATAGAGGTATCGACTCTCATTTTTTTTCTGATATTAATATCAATATACACATAAACGAGAATCATCGATGAGGAAATGGTAAGAATAAATCCGGACAACTGTGGAAGCAAAAATCCAAGAACTGTATTCTTAAAAGCTGGATTGATGAGTGGTGGGATGGATGCACTGATTGTCAGAATAAAGAATGAAACAGGCCATAACAGATGATTTTTTGAAAGAAATAATATTTTTTTAAACTTTGTTTTAAAAGGAATATGAGGAGTTATAACAGATTGTCGTAATGCATATCCGATATCACTCACTCCCCATGCCCATCGCTTTTCCTGTTCGTATCTACTTGCAAATGTCTTCAGGAAATTTCCAGAGAATACCGCATCACTTCCAATAAGAGTATAAATTGGAATTGTTTTTACCTTATCGCCAAATTTAAAAAAGGCTTGTAAATACACATGCCAGTCTTCTGGAATAATATCCACATCCCAATAATTTATTTCATGGATAAGCCATAAGCTGACTGAGTAGGTAGATATTTGAATAAGGTTATCCCGTTGGGATAAGAAAGCAAGACGCATAATGGATGAAAGTGTTGCCTGAATACGAATAAACAAGGGGAGCTGCCAAAAGTTGTTGTACAGAAGTACAGGTGCCCAGTAGAAATGATAAATATTGTCTTTGTCGTGGACATAGGAGTTGGTAAGGTATGAGAGGTAATTTTTTGGAAGAACACTATCTGCGTCACAAATGGTCAATACAACTTCTTTTGGATCTAACCCCTTTTCTTTTACGTATGACGAAATAATACGTGCAGCTGCTGTTTGGTTACTTGCCTTTCCTGCTTCCTCGTGTGCCTCTAAAACATGGTAGGACTCAATAATATCTGCAAAAAAATGTCCATATAATTTTTTTATTTCTGTTGCTTTTTCAACTGCATCTATCTCTCTTTTTTCAAATGCCAACATTAACACAATTGTTTTAAATGGATAGTCATTAGCTACCATATGGTCCAGTGTCTCTTTGAGTTTATAGAGAGGTTCTTTATAGTTTGGGATAACAATAAAGTGGGTGATATTTTTTGTTTGACTTGCCACTTCCTTTACGAGTTCATGAAATGGCACCTTGTCAAAGGTATGAAGAAGATTGTATGAAAGCGTACTGTAATATACCGTTTCCAAACAGTTATAGAGAAAATAAAGATCAAAGGCAATGATGAAATAGGCAACAAGTGCTGGGTGAAAGGGAGAAAGCCAGAGTGGAAGAGTAATAAGGAACCATGAAAGCACTGGGATAAACAAATCAAATACCCTACCCAAAAATGGGTGACAATTATTTTTCTCTGACATGAGTGTATTATACCGCAGTATAATAGTCACATGTCAGCATTCCAAAAAGTTTATACACAGCTTAATGAAAAACAGCGACTTGCGGTTGACGCAATTGAAGGACCAGTGATGGTGATAGCTGGTCCTGGCACTGGAAAAACACAGATACTTACTCTTCGTATTGCAAATATTCTTTTAAAAACTCAGGTCAATCCAGAAAATATTCTTGCACTTACCTTTACAGAAAATGCCGCTGCAGAAATGAAAGAACGCTTGAGTGGTCTTATTGGTCCGGACGCATTTCGAGTTCAAATAAATACATTTCATGGATTTTGTAACGAACTGATTCAAAAACATTTTGATATTTTTCATCATCTGGCGTCTTACATGCCAATCAGCGCACTTGAAGAAATACAGATGATTCAAGAGATTATCGAGAGCGAATCATTTATCTATCTGCGCCCGCAAGGAGATCCTACCTATTATTTTCATCCTATTCGATCTGCCCTTTCATCTCTCAAAAAAGAAGGAGTCAGTCCAGGCCAATTTAAGAAAGCAATTGGGCAGTGGAAGAGTGATTTTGAGAAACGAGATGACCTCATCAACATAAAAGGAAAATATAAAGGCAAGATGAAAGGTGCTGCATTGGATGAGATAAAAAATATAGAAAAAAATACGGAGTTTGCAAAAGTATTTGAGATCTATCAGCAAAAAATGCAGGAGAAAAAACTGTACGACTTTAATGATATGATTATCGAAGTAGTCAAAGCATTTAAAAGAAGTGATGAGTTCCTGTCTCAAATTCGTGAGACATATCAGTACATCTTAGTTGATGAACATCAAGATACTAATAATGCTCAAAATACTATTATTGAATATATATGTAGTATCGATGACTTTCCCAATTTATTTGTGGTGGGGGACGAAAAACAATCTATCTTCCGATTTCAAGGTGCGTCCCTTGAAAATTTTTTATATTTCAAAAAAACATTTCCTCGCGCAACCCTTATTCACCTTGAAGAAAATTATCGCTCAACACAAAAAATTCTTGACACTGCACAAGCAGTTATCCAGAATAATACTCAAAGTATTTCTGGGAAAACTCAACTCATCGCAAAGTCACTATATCCAGAAGTCGCCATTGAACTTATAAAGTTTAGTAACCCTCATCAAGAATATTTTGAGATTGCTCAATTGATAAAAAAACTCAGCAAAGAAGGAGTCCCCTATGAACAAATAGCAGTTATCTTAAGAAAAAATGCAGATCTGTTAACCCTCACCTCAGTTCTTGAAAATAATGATGTCCCTGCCATCATGTCTACAGATGAATCTGTGTTTTCCGATGTATATATTCAGAAAATTATTTCATTGTTAAAAGCGATTTATTTTGTAGGAGATGACTCCTATCTTTCCCGTATTCTCTTGATGGATATTTTTATGGTGGATCCACTTGCGGTTTTTACCTTTATACAAGGAGCGCATAAACAGAAATGTTCTTTGTGGGACTATGCAAAAGAAAAAGGAAATCCGCCCCTTCTTGTCCAGACCATTGAGAAATTAATTGCGTGGAAAAAACAATCAGAAAATGAAAGTATTGATGAATTTTTTATCAAACTTCTCCATGAATCGGGGATAATGGAAAAAATTCTCAAAGAGTATAATTCACTCTCAATTCTTGAAAAACTCCATGTGTTATATGAAGATATAAAAGAGTTACAGAGAAAAAATCATCTCCTCTCATTACAACAATATTTGGAGTATTTGGCCCTCCTTGAAGAACATACCATTGCACCTCATATAAAAGTAACAAAACGCAAAACAGGGAGTGTATTTGTGACCACAGCTCACAAAGCAAAAGGACTTGAATTTGAATATGTTTTTATTCCAAAAACAACCGACTCCTATTGGGGAAACGCCAGAGGACAATCCTCTCTTATTCATATCCCTTGGAAGTATCTTTCCCGTACTGAATTGACACAAGAAAAAGATGAAACAATTGAAGAAGAGCGAAGACTTTTTTATGTCGCAATAACTCGTGCAAAAAAACAATTACTTCTCACATACAGTTCACAAAATGAAGAAGGAAAAGAACAATTGTCTTCACGATTTGTGTTTGAAATTCCTCAGGAATATATTCACACAAGTGCACAAATAGAATTGCCAAGTGGCACAGAGCAAAGAATAATTTCGCGTCTCTCACCACAAAAACAAAAACCAGATTCATTTAATAAAGATGAAATGCAGACATATATCCGTTCCCTTTTTATTCATAATGGAATATCTGTCAGTGCATTAAATAATTTTATTACCTGTCCATGGCGATATGTATTCCGTAATCTTATTCGTCTTCCAGATGTCCGTGGATATTACTTATTACTCGGAACTGCAGTTCATGAAACAATTCGTGAATATATTTCACAGAAAAAAAATAATAATGTATGGGACGAAGAAAAACTTTTGCAATATTTTATGGAGTCTACAAAAAATTATTCTGCGTCTGAAAAAGATCTGATTGTACTTACTGAAAAAGGATCAAAGATAATAAGTTCCTATTATCAAAAAAGGATGAAGAAGTGGGATGGAAATCGTGAATCAGAACTTGTTGTTCCCAACATATATCTTGACGTAGATATTTCCATCAACGGAAAAATAGATATGATAGAACTACAAAAAAATCATGAGGTTATTGTCTACGATTTTAAGACAGGAAAAGCAAAAAGTAGGAATGCCCTACTGGGTGCAACTCAGGCAAAAAATAAAGATTATTATCGCCAACTTGTGTTCTATAAGCTCCTTCTTTCTCTCTATAAAAAAGGTCAATATAAAATGAATACAGGGGTCATAGAATTTGTGGAATCTGCAGTGGAGGGAGACATAAAAAGCGAATCATTTACTATTGAGGAGAGTGAGGTAAAAGAACTCATTCAACAAA